>CAYTIT010000034.1:0-10078 GCA_964437975.1 uncultured bacterium | reverse complement strand
AAAAACGACACCTTTGCTCGTCATCAATCCATGTCAACAACGAGGAGCATGCACAACAAAGGAGGCGTGCGGGATGGGGCAGCCGCTCGTCACAATGAAGACAAAAAGCGGGATAGACCCAACGTTGCAAGGCGCGAATCACTCGCACGATCTCTTGTTGCACCTTTTCTCTTCACCTCAGTTGTGTCTTAGTTGAGCTGATAGCGCGGCGCTTTGACTGTTCCAGTAATCGACAGCGTAAAGGGCTCGGTGAATTTGAGAAGGACATATTGCTTCATCCGAACGTGAAAATTCAAGTTTCCCTCAAAATCAATGTAAGATAACCGCGTTGGAGAAAGAAAAAACTGGGACAGTTTACCATCGCTATAGCTATTGACAAGCTCTGTAAAAGCAAGTTTGCCATCGCCAATGCGGTAACTGAGCTGCCCGCGCACCGGAATGAGCAAGCCCATATCGAGACCAAGCCTACCGATAATTTCAAACGGGATGTCGAGTAAATGGTAGTGCCGTTTAAATGTGTTGATAAAGTAAAGGCTTCCTTGCCCCTGCCATGTCTGTGGTTCACTGGCAATGCCGCGCAAATGATAGCCGCTTAGCGATCGAATGGTTAAAGGTTTGATCCGCCCTCGATAGGCGCCAATTTGCTTTAACCGGCTCGGTCGAAAGTCTTGAATCCCGAGATGGGGAATAGAAAAATGCCACTTTCCATTGGGCTGCTTGTCAAATCGGATATGGCGCGCTGTAAAAATCCCCGCTTCATCACTTAAGCTCAAATCGGAAAATTCAATGTAGTGCGGATGAACGACCACCTTGCTAAGAAGTGTTTCTAGCTCGGAACCGAGCAACTCAAACTCTTTTCCTTTTAAGTACCCGGAAAAATAAGATTGCTGTCGCCCTTTTTTAGCGATGCTAAAATCACCACTTAACTCATAGCCTGCCCCCACGCCAAAACGGTCCAATTTTTCGCTTAGTGGTGGTGGCAATAAGCGCGAAAATGTGGGCACGTCTACCTTCACTTGTCCTTTAAGCCCTATATGGTCAGAAAATAACTCTTTGGGATTGTGGTGGAGCGAAATGTCTAAGCCACACAACTTCCCTTTGACTTTTTGGATAAAAACCCCTTCCTGCTTGTTACAGCTTATTTCCATGCAAAGAGGATCTGGCAAGGGGCCATCAGCGCAAATTTCCCATACTTTTAGCAACGCGGTTAACTGGGGTGAAAACGATGCATCAAGCCCAATTTCAGCAGAAATTCCTTGGTAACTTGTTTGAAATCGGAGCGCTGCTTTCTCATTGAGATAAGAGAAAAAACAATCTTTACACTCCCACAATTGCTTCCCTATCCAATAGTATCCCTCGACAAATCGTCCACTTACCTCAAGCTTCTCACCTTGTGTAAAAGTCAATAGAGCATCCAGTTGGTTGTTCCACACAAAAGGGAGCGAGGGGATCCAATCTCGATCCATCAAAAATAGCACCATTTCCGGCGGAATGACTAGGTGCATGTTGTCCCCTTTCCATTGACCCGTTTTAGGGGTAAACATCAGCGAGCCCACCGCTATTTTCGTCCATACAGCTTCTTCTGTCGGATGAAAGATCTGCAATGCCCCTGCGCGCAACTGCGCGCCAACTTGTCCTTCCCACGTCAAATGGAGTGGTTGTTCACTCCGCACGCACAGCCGCTTCTCATCGCCCTTGTCTTCTTTCGAATGAAGGTCAACTTGACACTCAATTTTTGCTTGACGCAACCCTTTAGCTAGGTCGATCTCGACAGTTCCTGCCGCCACAAGAGAGGGCGCAACAAGGTTGACAAACTCACCGGGATCAAATGAAAACAACCGCGCGAGCAACGGAAGGTTGAGCTCCATGACACGGACAGGAAGATCGAGCCGCTTGAGTGTTGGATTCCACATCCCGCCTCGCATAGAAAGAAACTCTTGACCTTTCCACTGCACATCGACTGCGGGAATCAACCACGCAGTCTTTTCGCGTTGCATCGTTGCCTGGACACTAGCATGCCCTATGTGACACTGCTTGAGTTCAAAACAATTGCCTTCGCGTTGACCTAAAATATCAAAAGGGCCAAGTGCAAGCCGGCCTAAAGTAAAACTTTTTGCATGCGCTGCAAACGAAAGGTCTTCCTCCTGGCGATCGTAATAACAACTTAACTCTAACACTCCTTCAAAAGCAGGCGAGCGCAGCGCTTCGAGCGCTGAGGGTTGAATCGGAATCGCCCCAGCGCAGCTCAAAAGGTGAAGGTGATAATAGCAATCTAAAGCAGAAAACGTCGCTGTCATAGCAAGCTGCGCTAAATTGCCGTCTAAATCAAACCGCAACATAGAGACCTGTCCGCGCGAGCCAAAAGAGTGGCTCCACTTGGGGTCAATAGCAATATCGATTCCCTCTTCTCCCCAAGAAAATTCCCCTTTCAAGCGGCAAAGGTCATAACACGCAGCTTCAAGCCGCACATCAAATGCCCCTTCATTTCCGTTAAAATCAACGCAAAAAACAGGCAAACGCAGCGAGTAATCTAAGCGCTGCTCTTCTTTTACAAGGCGCACCTTCCCGTTGTCGATCTTAGCCGTCAGCTTCCCTTGTTCTTTGGAATACACCACCTCTCCTTCTAGAGAGTCAACTTGCACACCCCCTAGCAACTCCCCTTGCCCCTCTTCAACCCGTAGTGCAAACTCCCAGTCGATTAAGGCATTGTCGTCGCCAAGTTGAGCCGTCAGTTGCATGCCACTAGCGCCATGGCTGATCTGCCCCTTAAGTCCCTTCAGGACCTCGCTATCGACATCTAACCCTTTTAAGACAGCACGCGCATTTGAAACTGTTCCCTCGAATGTGTTCAGTGTCAAAAACAACGTTGCATAGTCATCAGCATGTGTATCTAAACGGACTCCCCCTGAAAAGTGCACCCCTTGAGAACATCCACTCATCTGATCTGAAAACAACCACCCCTCTTTTAATGTCAAATCGCCGACCACTTGGTTGAAAACTAGGCGAGAGTGGCGATCACTGAGCTTCACTTCGCGCAAAGGGATCTCTCCTGCCCACCTATCGCTTTGAATATCATAGGTAAAGTGGCACAGCAGCGCTTTTTCTTGCGCGTGCTCGGGATAACATGCTGTGGCATAAGCAGAGCAGTAGGTCACCGAAGCTGGATCAACGACAAGGTCGATCTTTTTTCGCGTCCACTTTCCTTGCACCCCGATTTCTCCTTTGCCGTACCATTTCCGCTTAAACAACCACAGCGGAATGTTGGCCGTTTGACACGAAAGCTTCTTCGCGTGAAACCAACCACAAGACACTATGTCCTTAAGCTGCTCGCTCATAGGTCGACTGCGCTGCCACAAAGAAGGGGTAAGTTCAACACCAAACTCAATTTCATCTGTCGGCCCATGAGGCCGAAGAAGTCGACACACCCCTTCTAAAGCGAGCTCTCGGTGCATCAGGTGGAGGCGCGCATGCGAACGCAGCTCTATTTGCTGAAAAAAAGTCTCAGGCAAAGGGCGACTTGAAGAGAGCGCAGTGGCGAGATCTGCTGGAGAAAACTGAACGCCTACAGCCAAGTTCAAGTGCTTGACCAATCCCTCTAAATCGAGACTGGCTTGCACCTCTCCAATAGACGCTGTCATTGAAGAGGGTTTCACATAGTGGTGGTGCATGGCTAACTCAGCGGCCACATCTTGTAACGTTTGCCCCCCTTCAAGGTCAACTTGTCCCCTCTTTACCTCGAGCTGCCACGAAGCCCCTTCTAAAAAATTTTTTTTTGTTAAATCAAAAACTCCCTCGCCGGTACACCGTCCGATAGCGACTGTAGCGCCCCAACTAGGACAACGAAAAGAGCATGCGTTCGCAAAGAGGTGCCGCACTTCAAACCGCGCTAACTTCCCTTCGTTAACCCATCCTGTCAGCGTCACATCAACCGTTCCCCTATCCAGATATCCCCAAGCTAGCTGGGGGAACTGTTTGTGTAACTGCTTGTGAACTACCCGCAAATAAGCGGCCGAGACGCTGCGACAATCGAGATCGATGCGGTAGCGTTCACCTTCAAATCGATTGACCCCTATATAAAGGCCCATCGCGTCGTAACAGTACCGTTTTTCGTGGAGATCAACCTCGACTTTCCACTCCTTATCTCCTTCTGCTCCGCTCTTGGCTATCAAACGAACGGGCGTGGTTGTTTGTTCGGAAAAAAGCGTTGCTTCAACTTCTAAACAAGGTCGCATCACGCTGTGGAGTTGAAACAAGCCTCGATCGATTCTCCCGCGTAAACGTGGCGTGACAGCGTCGTTGCCATCAAACAGCGTCACATCGACTTCAGTCAAACGCCCCTCTCCTGTTAAAAAAGGGCTCCACTTCGTCCAAAAAGGGCCCTTTTCACCGTCTACCCGCGCTCCTTTCTCTTTGCTCCACGTCACTTCTTGCGCCGCGCACGTGACGCCCCACTGGGGCAAGTGACATACAAGGTCGCTCACTTTGACGTTTCCTGCGACTTCGACAATGCCTTTGTTCTCAACGCACCTTGCCGTGAGCTTGCCATTGACCTTTCCCCGATCAACATACCACTCCTTTTCCTCAGCCTGCTGCAGCAACGCCATTCCCTGAAAGGCCTGCGCCAAATCAAAGTTGCGTAAGGTGCACATCACGCGCCGACTTGTATGCAAGCACGTACAGATCAGCTCAGAGGGTAAAGGCCCCTCCATCTGCACACTCAGTCGCCCCTGATCACCTCGCCAATCGCATGAAAAAAATGCCGCTTGGTTTTCTTTTGTTCCCAAAAACAACACCCCTTCTTCAACGCGAAAAGGCAAGGGCCTCCACATCTTCTCCAAATAGTTAGACCTGTTCAAAGAGGGTTGCACCGCGCACAGCGTCACGTGAGGGCGCTTAACGATCCAGTTAAATTTTTTTGAATCCTTGTCAAAGGCGATATCTAAAGCCTCAATCTCGGCCTTAACTGCTAAAGCTCCTTCTGGCTCAAGGCAGGTAATCGCAAGATGGTGCAATGAGAAACAGCCCTCTTTAAAAGAACTGTTTTGATAAGAAAAGGTCACTTTTCCTTGTAAATTCAGCTGCGAGCGCAGGTACCACTCTACTGCGCTACAGACGACAAACTGGTGCAAAAACAAGCCGAGGGCAACAAGCGCACCGAAGCAAAAAAGAACCATTCTTTTCTTGCTAGAGAACCCTCCTTTTGGAGAGCTAAAAAAAGATCGCGTCGTTTTCATCACGTAGCATCCAAGTGGTCTGAAAACCCTTTTGAACTTACAACTGCAAAAAGAATGTCTCTTGAATCACGATCGGTCAAGCGCAAAGGTTTCCCTTCACCCCGCAGGAAACAAGCTAAAAGCCCAGCGCAGTCTGTGGCAGGAGTTTTTTCTATCCAATTATACATCACAGCTTATTGTTTTCACTTTTTTCTCTTTTCCATGGCCTGAAGTTCACCTCATTTTTTTGTTGAAAAGATTTTTTTGATCACTTCATAGTGGCATCAAAAAGGGGGCGATTGACCTCCGAGCTGTCTCACCTATGTTGCGCCGTTTTCTCGACTTCCACATCGCATTAACCCAGCCGGGCAAACGCCTTGAAAAATACCGACCGCTCGTCCTCGCTATCGACCATTTCATCTACGAACCAGCGCTAGAAGCAAAACGGGCCCCCTTTATTCGCGATATGATCGACCTAAAGCGGTGGATGGTTCTCGTCGTGATCGCCCTCCTTCCCTGCTCGCTGATGGCCCTATGGAATGCGGGCGTTCATCAATGGGTCTATGGCAGCTTTGACCCCGATTTAATGGCACATTATCTTAGCGCGTCGACCTCTTTTTCTAGTTACTGGAACTTTGTCACCATCAACGGCCGCTACTGGACCATTTTAAAAGCCGGATGCCGCGCCTTTCTGCCCGTTCTCTTTATTTCTTATGCCGTCGGCGGTTTTTGGGAAATTCTTTTTGCTGTGGTGCGCCGCCACGCTGTTTCCGAGGGGTTTCTCGTCACAGGCATTCTATTCGCCCTCATCTTACCCTCAACGATTCCCTACTGGATGGTTGCCGTTGGCGTCTCTGCAGGTGTCGTCATCGGCAAAGAAATTTTTGGCGGAACAGGGATGAACATCCTCAACCCTGCCCTTGTGTGCCGCGCCTTTCTCTTTTTTGCCTTTCCAACCAAATTAACCGGAGATGTCTGGGTCGGGACCAACCCAACAGTGATTCAACAAAGTTTGCAGGCGATCAATGCCGCGCCTCGAGCCGATGGCCCTATCGATGGCTACTCTCAAGCCTCTCCCTTAAATCTTTTTAATATTTCTTCTGCGATCAAGCGGATTCATATCGACGCGCTCGCGCTCGGTTTTGGCAACGACGTCGCATCTCTTCCACTCATCGAGCGCCGCTTTGCGCAGTGGCAACGAGCGACCAACACGGCAACACCACTTCGCGACCTTTCAAACAACGAGCGCAAACAATTTATCACTGCGCCACTAGCGCAAGGAGGTCTTGCCCTTTCTCCTGACGACTACCTCAGCGCTGTGCGCTTTGCTCAGCTGCGCGAAGGCCAAGGGCTGTTAACAACGGGAAATTTTTTGTTCGGCAACCGGATCGGCTCGCTTGGCGAGACCTCGATTGTGGCCGCTCTTTGCGGCGCCTTTCTCCTCCTTGTGACGGGCATTGCTTCATGGCGCACCATGATCGCTGTCGCCCTTGGCAGTTTTGCCGCAGCGCTCCTTTTCCAATTGTATGGAGCAACAGGGCTCTACCAAGGGGCCTTTCAACCAGCTAAATACTCTTTTCCCGCTTACAAACACTTTTTAATTGGGAGCTTGACTTTTGGGTTAATTTTTATGGCGACAGAACCTGTTTCATCGCCTGGAATGCAAAGTGCAAAATGGGTCTACGGCTTTTTAGTCGGCGTCGTTGTGATTGTCATTCGCGTCCTTAACCCGGCCTTTCCCGAAGGCGTCATGCTCGCTATTTTGTTTGGCAATGTCTTTGCCCCTTTACTCGACCATTTTGCTATTCGATCTTTAAGAGCCCGCCGCCATGCCCGCAGAAAAAAAGCGCGCTTTTAGCGCGCGTTACATCTTCTTTTTTATGGCAGTGCTCTCGCTTGTTTGCGCCTTCATTCTCTCGTTACTCGCGCAAGTCTTAAAGGCTCCACAACAAGAAGCAAAAAAACTTTACCGCAGTCGCCAGCTCTTGTTAGCAGCGCGCATTCTTTCCTATGAAGGCTCTTTTATCCTTGGCGACACCTTTGCTCGCTACGACCCGACGCGCAACATGTTAGTGCCGACAACGGGTCCTGTTCCCGCAACCGACCGCGCCATCCTCGCGCTATTTCAACACCGCATTCACGCCCGACTCGTAGATGATCAAGGAACCCTCTTCACGTTTCAGCAAGCCGGTCTCGACCAACGTGATTACATCGCCACCCATGCCACAACAGGGTATGCTACCTTGCCCTATAAACTGATCTATCTCATCCTCCCGAACCAACCTCAAGCAAAGTTAAGCAACGAGCCAACTCCTAGTGGCTATGTCATCCCCATCAATGGCTACGGCCTGTGGGATGCCATTTACGGCTACTTGGGCTTGAGCGCAAACCAAGCAACCATTCTCGGCATGACATGGTACGACCAAAAAGAGACGCCAGGTCTTGGCGGTGAAATCGGCTTACCCGACTGGCAACGTCAATTTCAGGGAAAAAAAATCTTTCAGCAAGAACCAGCCGCCCCTTTCAACCCGACGCGCGCCCCTCTTGGCATTCAAATCATTCGAGGAGGTGTCCACAATGCCAATTTAACGCCGCAGCAAGCTGAAACAGCTGTCGACGGCATTGCCGGAGCCTCGATCACCATGACAGGCGTGAGTAACGCCTTAAAAAATTGCTTGCAACCTTACCGCCCCTTCCTTATTAAGGTCTATACCGAGCGCGCTCCAACCATCGGGAATCTTGCCCCAGCCAGCGCTCCCTCTTATTTATCGGCGCAGCCAGCCCCTGGGCGCAACAGAAGGAGCTTGTCATGACAAAACCCCTTCCACCATGGCATGTTTTTCGTCATCAGCTGTGGAAAAACAACCAAATCCTCGTTGCCATCCTCGGCATCTGCTCGGCTCTTGCTGTCACAATCAAAGTCTCGGTTGCCTTGACGATGGGGGCGGCCGTCATTTTTGTGACCGGCTTTTCCTCCTTATTTGTCTCGCTTATCCGCAACCACCTCCCGTCTCATGTGCGGATGATCGCCGAACTCGCCATCATTTCCCTCTTTGTCATTATCGTCGACCAACTCCTCAAAGCCTACTTTTACCAAATGTCGCTCACCCTGTCTGTTTTTGTCGGCCTCATCATCACCAACTGTCTCGTCATGGGCCGCGCGGAAAGTTTAGCCAACCAGTCGCCACCTCTCCCCGCCTTTCTCGATGGCATTGGCGCAGCAACAGGGTACGCCCTCGTCTTGCTCACCGTCGGTGTCATCCGCGAATTTTTTGGTTTTGGCTCTTTACTCGGCTACCGCTGCATCCCAACCACGTGGTACGCCTCTGCAGAGCACCCTGATAGATATGTCAACTCTAACCTTATGGCGCTCGCTCCGTCTGCTTTTTTCATCATCGGGGGCATGATCTGGATCCGCAACCTGATTGTCAAAGAGGGAGATCTTTAATGGAATGGATGGGCAATTACCACTCGATCAACTTAGTCGGCTTAGCGATTCAGTCGATCTTTATTCAAAACATTTTACTCTTTAACTTTCTCGGCATGTGCTCTTATCTCGCCTGTTCAAATAAGCTCACCACGGCAAACGGCCTCGGTCTTGCTGTCTTTGTCGTCATGACAGGCTCTGGCGTCCTCAACTACCTCGTCCACACCTTCATCACCGGAGACAACGCCCTCAACTGGCTCACCTCCTTGGGTCTTCAGCTCGGCGACATCAACCTCGGCTTTCTCGAATTTCTCATTTACATCTCGGTGATCGCCACTTTTGTTCAAATTCTCGAGATGATCTTAGACCAGTTTGCCCCGACTCTTTACCGAGCCCTCGGCATGTACCTTCCGTTGATCACCGTCAACTGCGCTATCTTGGGCGCTTCACTCTTTGCAACGGTGCGCCAATTCCCGTTTGTTCCAAACCTCATCTACGTCGCTTCTGCGGGAATGGGATGGTGGCTTGCCATCGTCTTGATAGCAGCGATCCGCGAAAAACTCGTTTATTCCAACATTCCCTATGGTTTAAAAGGGATGGGGATGACCTTTGTGATGACAGGGTTGATTGCACTTGCCTTCATGGGATTTACAGGCATTGCCCTCGACAAAATCGAAGTCACTTCCTTCGACCTCCTCCCTTTAACAGCGCTTGATGATGAGGCTTCTCAAAGCGGCGCTTCCCCCGATCCGCTCTACCAAGTTAGAGAAGCGCGAGATACTCCTCTTTAGAGAGGAAAGGGGAACCGTCATGGGGGCCGCCCATTTCGATAAGAGCAATCCACCCCTCTGTTTCCGCCGCCTGATTGATCAACGCGGGATGCTTTAAAAGCGCTTGATTGACTTCGATAATCGTGCCAGCGAGTGGGCTATAAATATCTTTGGCCTCTTTTGTCGACTCTACAACAGCGAGCGCCTCACCCGCGCTAACCTTTTCTCCCACTTGAGGAAGTTCAATATAGACGATTTCCCCGAGCTCTTGTTGCGCATAGTTGGAAATGCCCACGCGCGCTTTTTTTTCTGTGAAAAGAATCCACTCGTGTGAATGGGTATAATGCATGTGACCTATCCTCATTTATGCTCCTTCCAAGCTCCTTAAAAGAGGTCGACTCCTCGTGTGCCCCTTGCCTGCGCAAAGCATCCACAAGGCCAGCTGCTTCTCAAGCAACCACTTTAGCCCACATCTTCGGTTACAACAACTTCTTGCACAAGGGAAAAAGTGATGCGTTGGGTATTCAAGCCCCACCGTCTCGCTAAAAAGACCTCCTCCCCGTGAGCCACTCTTCAAAAAAACATACACGAAAGGCGCTTTCATCTCAATCCTCTAAACGGGATGAGGATTCCCGCGTGTCTTCTCTAAGGTGAAGAAATTTACATGC
>CAYTIT010000033.1:8951-10201 GCA_964437975.1 uncultured bacterium | reverse complement strand
TAGCCACGCTAAGTCCTCCAAAACCTCCTCCGATAATGATGACCTTACCTTGTGATCTCATAAAAAAAACTCCTTCGGCAACTTTCTCTTTGTATACCAGCGAGCTCGGTGATCTTGCAAGTTTAGCAAGGGAAATTTTCACAAAACGGGCGCTTAGCGCACTGTGGAGGCATTTTTACCTTTAAAAAAACTAAATTCCCCTTTTATCATTTACACCAATCATAGTCAGAAAATTCACCTACCATGCAAAAGATCCCGATCAAAAACAATCGACGCGCGAACCTCTTGTACAAGAGGGGCAACGAAGCGAGACAATGACATGCAACAAGGCACTGCAAGCATCTACGAACACGGAACGTTAGTGAAAGTTGCTGGATTAGGTGTGCTTCTTCAAGGAAAGTCCGGTGTGGGCAAAAGCGAAACAGCACTTGGTCTTGTCGCTAAAGGGCATCGTCTCATTGGCGACGATAGAATTTGCATTGAGAGGAGTAGCAAGGCGGGCCTTATTGGAAAAGGGCATCATATCAACCGGCAGCTCATCGAGATTAGAGACGTTGGATTGATCAATGTCGTCGATCTTTATGGCGTGAAAGCTGCTGTTGATGAAGGATCAATTGAGCTTGCCGTGCAACTTGTAGCTTGGGAGGCAGCGCCGTTAGAGCGGGTCGAGGTCTCAACAAGGAGTCAGTGCTGGTTGGGTGTGAACATTCCCACCTACCTTTTAGCTGTGAGTCCTGGGAGAGATCTCACGCTACTTGTTGAAGCTATCGCATTGCGCCATCGAGCAGAGTGCGAAGGGCTGAATCAGACAGAAGAATTTAAGCGGAAGCTAGCACGGGAAATTGGAAAGGGAAATGAGGAATTAGGTTTTGTGTGTGATGGTCGAAACCTGGGTAAAAGTAAAAAATGAAAGTGGTCTTCACGTAAGGCCAGC
This sequence comes from uncultured bacterium, assembly GCA_964437975.1. Taxonomy (GTDB): domain Bacteria; phylum Chlamydiota; class Chlamydiia; order Chlamydiales; family Simkaniaceae; genus JBCCHO01. The sequence goes on along the minus strand of CAYTIT010000033.1, from coordinate 9,267 downwards.
AGCCTGTCTGGCAAAAATTCTCCGGAGTTATCAAGCTGAGGTGACCTTAACCTATAAGGGAGAGTCGGTCGATGCCAGAAGCATTATGAGCCTGATGCTGTTAACAATTCCCAAAAATGCCAACATACATTTAGTTGCCAAAGGGCTGGACGCACAGCAAGTAGTCAACCAGCTGGTTTGGGCTTTTGAAACGCGATTTGGAGAGGAGGGATAGTAGAAAATTGGAAGAACTTGTCTTAACCGGAGTGTCGATCGGCAATGGTATAGCCATAGGGAACTTATTTTTCTTAGAAGCCTTTGATGAGCAGGCAGTTCC
>CAYTIT010000033.1:0-8925 GCA_964437975.1 uncultured bacterium | reverse complement strand
CCCGAATTTTCAATCACAACAAATGCAGTTGAAGATGAGGTAGAGCGTTACCGGCGGGCGATTTTTTCAAGCCGTGAAGGTCTCTACGACTTGCAACAATTTTTACTCAAAGAAGGCTCGACAACAGCGATGTCTATCGTCGATGCTCATATTGAAATCTTGTATACGCCCTTTCTAACGACACTTGTTGAGACGGGCATCCGCAAATGGAAGAAAAACAGTGAGGCTGTCCTTTCTCATTGTGTGAATGAATACGAGAAAAAGTTTTCGCGCATTAGAGACAGTAGTGCACAGCAACGGCTGGCTGATGTCAAAGATGTGGCAAGCCGCGTCTTGAAAAGTTTGGATACAAAAGGAATATGTCTTCAAACAGAGATTCCGGCCCACTCAATCATCTTAACAAAAGAGCTCGTTCCCTCTCGGGCGGCCGAATTTTCCCTTCAGCAGGTGAGTGGAGTCGTCACTGAATTTGGCGGTATGAATTCCCATGCAGCACTTATCGCCCGTTCCAAGGGATTTCCGTATGTCACCGACGTTCAGGTCGATTTACTTTACCCTTACTGTGGAAGACCGGTAATTATCGATGGAAACCAGGGCAAAGTCATTGTCGACCCCAAAGAAGCAACCCTTCAAAAATACCGAGAAAGTAAAAAGAAGAAAGGGGTTCATCAAGCGCGCGTCAAAGAAAAAGCGCTCGAAAAAGCCGTCACGCTCGATGGGTGCCAGGCGACGGTTATGGCTAACATCGAAAGCGCGCAAGATGTGCAACTTCTTTGTCGCTATGGAGCTGAAGGGATTGGCCTTGTCCGGTCTGAGTTTTTCTTTTTAACAGATCCCTTGGAAACGATCTCAGAAGAAAAGCAATATGTTCTTTACAAAGAGATCGTCGACTCTTCTGAAGGACTTCCTATCACATTTCGCGTGTTTGATGTCGGTGGAGATAAGGGAAAGGTCGCTTTTTACCCACCCGAGCCCAATCCAGCTCTTGGTTGCCGTGCTCTTCGGTTTTTATTGCGCAACCAAGAAATTTTTATTAGACAGCTGCGGGCCTTGTTACGCCTTGGCAAAGAGCGCCAGATCAATATCTTGCTTCCACTCGTCTCTAGTTTTGAAGAAGTTCAGCAAACAAAAAAGATCATGAAAGAAGTGATCAGGGCTTTAGAAAATGAGGGCATCGGCGTCACTAAGTCGGTGGGCTTTGGTGTGATGATCGAGGTTCCCGCGATGGTCGCGATGGCAGAGCTACTCGCTCAAGAGGTTGATTTTATTTCAATCGGGACAAATGATCTGACTCAATATGCTTTAGCAGCAGATCGCGCTGCTTCCCAGTCTTATTCCTTCTATTCGCATCGCCATCCCGCCATCATCCGGATGATTCACCAAATTACAACGGCGGCGCATCTGCATCATACCCCAGTGAGTTTATGTGGAGAAATGGCGTCAGATCTATTGGCTGTGCCCCTCCTTTTGGGGTTGGGGATTCGGGAGTTTTCCTGCTCTGTCCGGTTTATCCCGCGCGTCAAAAACATGCTCAGGTTAATTTCTTTAAGCGAAGCTGAATCCGTTGTTGATGAAGTGCTAAAAGTCGCGACAAAAGGCCAAGTTGAAGCCATTCTTGAGAACCATTATGGAACTGTCCTTGAAAAAGCAAGCGCCTGCGTTGCCTGTTGAGGGGTAAGTTGTCGGCCTTATAAATTTGCCGAAAAATCGGTCAAGCTAGAGGGCGTTAAAAGAGAATCATTAGACTTTTGCTGCAGTTTCGATTGGGCATCTTCAAAAGCAGCTGTAATGAGGTCTTCGAGTCCTTCGGCATCCTCTGGATCGATGCAATCTGGTTGAATCGAGATTTTTTTAAGGCGGTGGTCGCCGCTGATGATCAGCTCGACAAGGCCATTGCCAGCGCTTCCCGTGACCTCTAGCTTTTCCATTTCTTGTTGCATCTTTTCGAGTTGCTGTTGCAACTGACGCGCTTGTTTTTTCATTTTTGAAAAGCTATTTCCCATGTAAAAACCTTTTTTAAAGATGTTGAGTGGCTGAACCTGCTTGACCCGTATTATATCAATCAGAAGAATAAAAACCCAGGTTATGTCTGAAAAGCCGGGGTTTGATTGAGGGCAACTGCCCAGTTGTATAAAATATTGACTAAGACCCTTTCTTTGAGGGTAACCTGCTGCACGAGAACAGGTTCGGTCGATCAAACATCGCCGAGCGCTAGCTGTGACAACATTCCCGATTGTTGAATCACGATCGACAGATCACAAAGAGGGGGGGCTCGACTGATGCAGAAGGCTAGGCTAGTTTCGCTGCAAATGGCCATTGAGTTCGACAGCGGCAAATTGAATGACCCTTTCATGGTTGATCTTTTTTTTAATATCAATCTTTTCCTCGGAAGGGGGAGGGAGCTTGTTCGCTTCAGGCTGAGGGGAAGCAACGGGGACCTCCTTAGGAGGAGCCGATAAAGTAGAAGTGGGTGTAGTGGTAGGCGAAGTGGCAGGGGATAAAACACTTTTTTTGAGCTGAACCAGGCGATCGACAAGAGTTTCGATTGAGGGCGTCTTTGTCGAGCGGATGACTTTTAACAGCAAGACCTCGAGGTGAACCCGTTGAAAAGGGGTCTGCTGTGCTGTTTCGATAGTCTGAAGAAGGAGATCTAAAATAGCAAGGCATTGCTCACTCGAGTAAGACGAAGCCATCGCTTTGTAGTGGGCTATTTGGCTCTCGCTTAAGTGAGGCGGGGGTTCATGTTGAGGAGTCACTTTAATCAGCATCAAATGGCGGTAGTGATGGCTCAGGGCATGTAAAAAGTGGATCATACTTGCGCCAGACTTGAAAAGAGTTGCAGTCAAGCTAAAAGCAAAAGAGAGGTCACTTGCTACAACGGCTTGGTCTAGCTCGAATAAGAGGTCTAAGGAGATGAGGTTCAAGCTTTTTTCAACATCGCTTGCCGTAATAGGAGGCGCAGCAAAACACGCAATTTGATCGAGCGAAGATTCTGCATCGCGCAGACTGCCCTCAGCATGCGCGGCGATGAGGTGGAGAGCATTTGGATGAATGTCCAAATGAGCATCGGCGGCAATAGTTTGGAGTTTAGCGACAATCGCGTGGGGAGAGATGCGCTTTAAATCAAAGCGTTGACAGCGACTGATGATTGTAGGCAAAACTTTATGGGGTTCAGTTGTTGCAAATAAGAAAAGAACATGCGATGGAGGTTCTTCTAATGTTTTAAGAAGGGCATTAAAAGCTTCTTTTGTTAGCATATGCACTTCATCGATGATATAGATTTTATACTTTCCTTGCACAGGGGCATAACCTACGGTTTCTGTCAGTTGCCTAATGTCGTCAATGCCGCGATTAGAAGCGCCATCAATCTCGATGACGTCAAGAGCGGATCCACGTTGAATATCGAGACAATTGCGACACTGATTACAAGGTTCTTGCGCCTCTTTTCGCTCTGTGCAATTGATCGCTTTGGCAAAAAGACGCGCTAACGTTGTTTTCCCCGTTCCGTGAGGGCCGCATAAGAGATAAGCGTTGCCAATGCGGTTGAAGCGAAGAGCATTTTTTAGCGTTGTTACGATAGCCTCTTGCTCTTTAACTTCAGCGAAAGTGTGAGGTCGATATTTTTTTGCGATAGTTTGATAAGAATCCATAAGCACTTTTTTAGGGCAGTCAATCGACAAGAACGACGTTTGGAAAGGATGTTTATAATAAAAACTTGGTCTCTACCGATCGTGAGCCAAGCATCGGGTTCGTATCTTTTGATTGTTGAGGAAAGGCGCTTAAAGGTCAACTTCTTCTGATCAGATGGAGCAACCCCCTAAAGGAGATCGAAATCCGCGCAGTCTGTTCTTTGAAAGATGGCATAAATGGTGCTATTTTGTTAAATTAGCGTTACACAAGGCTCTCTGCGCGAAGATCTGCGCTTAGGAACCCTTGTTGCACACATCCATGTGACACATGAGCGGTATGGGACAGGAAAGTTCGGATAAGGTGAAATGGAAAGAAAGGTTGAGCAGCAACCGCCTCAGTCAACGCTTGACGATTGCAGCTATCTTGTTTATTGCTCTTTTTATTGTGGTGCACTTCCGCGAAAGCTCTTCTAGTCTTCTCGGTCCAAACATGCGCGCACCCAAAGATATTTTTGCCGACACTCAGTTTGCTTTTCCCGACGAAGAAGAAACCCGCATTTTAAGGCAAGAATCTATCCGCGATATCGAAATCATTTATAAAGTCGACCCCCAAGTTGCGGATCGGCGATGTCAAGAGTTCGAAAGTTCGCTTGTTCAAGATCGCACTTGGCGAGAGCTACTTCCCGATGTCACTTTTGAAGAGCTAAGCGGAGGCAGTGACTGGGTGCGCGGTGAGTTGTTAACTGCCCGTTTTGGAAGTAAGCGTACCTTGCAACGGCTAGATCATCTCGATCTTCTTCCTCCTGGCTTCTTTCCTTTTTCTGGCAGTGGGAGCGATGAAATCCTTCCCGAGAGTTTTTGGGCGATGACTCAGCAGCATATGATGGCGACAAAGCGTTATTCTAAGCCTGCAGTGATTTATATTCTCGCAGCGTTTCAGTCTATGAAATGGCCGTTACGACGAGATTTAGCAACGCAAAAGCAACTGAGAAAAGAGGTCGAAAAGAAATTTCCAGAGCAATACACGACTGTGAAGAAAGGGGAGAAAATTGTCGCTAAAGATAGCCTGGTCTCACGTAAGCAAGCCGTGATGTTGAAGTCAATGCAAGAAGCCTTGCGCAACCACAACTTTTTTAGCCCCTTAAAGTTGCTAGGAAGCTTGATGGCCTGTTTGGTCATCGTCCTTGTTGGTGGGTATTACCTATGCGTGACGCAAGCGACGTTAACCAGCTCCGTGCGTCAACTCGCTTTGTATGTGACAATCATCGTGCTGACGTTGTTAGTGGCGAAAGTGACAGACTATTTTCTTGTGCACAACATGAGCCTTGGATTTTATGTGATCCGGTATCCCCTTTTTATTCCCTTTGCAGTGATTTTACTGTGTGTCTTGCTCAATTTTGAAGTCGCATCTTTTACAGGGTGTTTTTTAACAGTTGTTTTAGGGCTTTCTCTTGCTGTGAGTGCGCCTCGTTTTATCGCAGTCAACTTTCTCGCTGGCACAGTTGCTATCTTAACTTCTCGGTCTTTGCGCAAGCGAAAAGAAGTTTTTGTTGTTTGCAGCAAAGTTTGGCTGTGTTGCATCCCCTTGTTTTTCATTTACCAGTTAATGGGCAACCTATTTTGGGACGTTAAAGTTCTATTTGATCTTGTCACTACGTTGGTTTTTCTCCTTTTAACCTCTATTTTAGTCGTCGGACTCCTTCCTATTTTCGAGTCGATTTTTCACATGATGACCGATATCACCTTGATGGAGTATATGGATCCAAATAACGAGTTGTTGCGCAAATTGAGCATCGAAGCTCCTGGAACGTATCAACATTGCCTTGTTGTTGGAAGTCTTGCCGAAGCGGCAGCCCAGGCGATCGGGGCCAATGGTTTGCTCTGTCGGGTTTCAACGCTCTATCACGATATTGGCAAGTTGTCTAACCCCCACTATTTTACTGAAAACCAAATGGGCGGGTTTAATATCCACCAATTGCTCACTCCTCTTGAATCGACACAAGTGATTATTGCGCATGTCATTGATGGCGAAGCATTAGCGCGCAAGCACGGTTTACCTCAGAGTTTTATCGATATTATTCGCGAGCATCATGGAACGACTTTGGTTTATTACTTTTACTGTAAGCAGATCGAGCAAGCAGGAGGAGATGCTAGCCATGTCGACGAAAAACAGTTTCGCTACTTAGGGCCCAAGCCTCAATCTAAAGAAGCCGCCATCATTATGATGGCAGATACAGTCGAAGCTGCATCGCGCTCTCTTGAAAATGTCAATGAAGAGGCATTGACAGAGCTTGTCAATCGTCTCATAGGAGAAAAACTCAGCGACGGACAATTTGATGAATGTCCCTTGACGTTCAAAGAGTTTGGCATCATTAAAAAGACGATTGTCCGTGTCCTTTCTGTTGCGCGGCATCTGCGCATTAAATATCCCGAAAAAGTTTGAGCTTTCCTATTTTAGGGCATAAAGAGCATCAGGCAAAGTAGTGGTCGCACAGCCATTGGAGCTGGTGGTCTAGCTGAATGTTACACCTATTGAGGCCCTCGAGAAGTGAAGGTGGCGAGCGGAATCGAACCATTCCATAGATTTTAATTTTCGGTTCGGTACCAGAAGGGCGAATGACATATTTACTTCCGCTGGCAAGGCGAAAAGCGATGACATCCGATTGGGGCAAATAAAGAGGCTTTTCCTTTTTGAGCGCATAGTCGATCTCTTTACGTGTAAAGTAATCTTGGACCAAGGCAATCGGTTCTTCGGCGATTTCACGTGGCAAATGATCGCGCAAGTAGGCCATCCGCTTTGCGGCGCTCTCTTTATCAGTCGATGGAAGAGAAATAGACCGCTGCTTTTCTTTGAATATGCCAAATTTGCTGTAGATCATTTCTAATAAATCGAGTAGGGTTTTGCCCTGCTTTTTTTGTTGCAAGGCAATTTCTGCAATTAAACACGCGGCAACAGTGGCATCTTTATCTCGGACCTGGGTTCCATATAGGTAGCCAAGAGACTCTTCGGCGCCAAAGATAAATTGATACCCTTCTGGATCTGTTTCCCACTTGTGGATTTTTTCACCGATGTATTTAAACCCCGTGAGCACCTGAAAGCACGGTTTTTGGAAGGCTCTCGCAATCGCTTGAAGAAGCTCTGTTGTGACAATTGTTGTGACAAAAGCGCCGTTTCCAGGCATTTTCCCCTGCTTTAAGAGTGTTGAACAAAGAAAGTAAAGGCAAATCGATGCCACCTGATTGCCGTTGAAGGGAATGGCAACGCCGTTTTTTTGCATCACGACAGCAAGTCGATCAGCATCGGGGTCGCTGGCGAAAAAGAGGTCCCCTTTTTCCCTGACCAGTTGGTCAATTCCCAGCTGCAGCGCTTCTGCAATTTCGGGGTTCAGAGAAGGGGTGTTTGTAAAAAGAGGATCGGGCGTTGCTTGCGCTTCTACGATCGATAACGACGAAAATCCCCATTGGCTTAGTGCTTGTGGAAGTGTTGTCATCCCCGTGCCGTGTAAGGGGGAATAGACAATGTGCAAGGTATGACCGTCGCTACGGTTTGTTTCGGGAAAATTTTGTAAGGAAAGGATCGACTGAAAGTAGGCGTCGTCAGTAGCAGAAGTCACTTCGTTAATCAGGGAGCTACTGGGGTCAGCCCGTTTCACTTGGGTGGGGGAAGTGATTGTTGCCACTTCACGCATGATGCCTTGGTCGTGAGGAAAAACAACTTGCGCCCCGTCGCTCCAATAGACTTTGTAACCGTTGTAGTTAGGGGGGTTATGCGAAGCGGTAATCATCACAGCGGCAGTGCAGTTATGGTAGCGGCAGCCAAAAGAGACAAAAGGGGTTGGCCTAAGAGAAGGGGTTAAAAAAACGCGGATGCCGTTGCCTGCTAGCACGCAGGCAGTTTCTTGGGCAAAGAGGGCCGAATGGCGGCGCGAATCATAACTGATAAAAACGGTGGGGTGAGAAGCTTGTTGAAGTAAATAAAGGGCAAGGCCTTGGGTAGCATTCCTGATTGTGTAGGGGTTAAGGCGGTTTGTCCCTACGCCCATCAGCCCGCGCATTCCACCTGTGCCAAAAGAGATTGTCGCACCAAATGCATCGATCAGTTGGGTGGGATCGCTGTCGATGAGCTGTTTAACAGCAGCTTGGGTTTCTTGGTCATAAGGGGGGTGTAACCAAGGCTCAACGCGGCTTTGAATCTCTGCGGGCAAGGGCATAATGAGTTAATGTCACTTCATAACGCGGTGATATCTTCGCTTCCTTAGTGGCATTCTTACAAGAACGGGGCATTAAATCAATAACGTTTTAAACATTGTTTGAGCGATTCTTTTTTTCCCAATCGAAAAAGTAGCAGTTGCAAGGTTCCCAAGAAAGAGCGTTGCCTACATAGGGAGTTAATGTGCACGGCCCCTCTTCAGGTAGGTCGAGGAGATTCCACGATCCGCGAGAAAAAGAGGTGCTTCCGCTGTCGAGAGTAATAGGAAGAGATGATGAACGCAAATCAGACACCGACTGCTTGTGTGTATGCCCGTGAAGATAGAAGCGGATACGCGGGTCATTTCGAAGAATCTCTTCTAATTTGGAGCCTCGGCGAAGGTGGCGGCGGGGGTGGCCGATGGGGAGAAAGGGAAAGTGATTGATCATCACAAGAGAGCAGTCCGAGGGTAGTTCTGCGAGTAGGGCTCTCACATGTTTTTCCAGTTGCGCCGAAAAGAGGCCGTTTGATGCATAAAGCGGTGTAGCAAGGGTGGTATCGAGGGCAATGAGGTGCCACTTGGACTGCAGGGGATAGACGGCGACGCCGTGATCTTTCAAATTAAAAGCGGGCAAGATGTGAGAATTTTTGGGTGGAAAATAGGTATAAAACCGGTGGCTTCTTGCTGCACGTGCTGTATAATGGTCGTGGTTACCGGGGATTAGAAGTGGAGAAAGTCCTTCGTGGTTAAAAGCGGCAATTAAGCGCTGTGCTTCAGCATATTCTTTGGGGTGGGAGGTTGTTGTGCAATCGCCCGTGATCACCACCACATCGACTTTGAGGGCGCGCAAGTATTTAGGTAAAGAAAAGGGGCGTTGATTACAGTGGTGCTTTTTTCGGTTAAAAAAGAGGTTGAGATTTCCAAGCCACCGCTTTGAAAAAAATTGGGAAATCCCTAAAGAGGGCATAGCAAAATGAAAGTCAGAAAGATGGGCAATACGCACAGCGTGATGTCACCAAAGTAGGGCCCCCGAGTCATTCTCTAGAAGGCAGCGGTTAAATGTCCTTGAGTTTACAACATGATTCTTTCTTTTTCTCTCTAAATAT
>CAYTIT010000032.1:0-10285 GCA_964437975.1 uncultured bacterium | reverse complement strand
TCGATTGTTTTTTTCTTGCAAAAGAAATCCTTTTCTTTTTTTATATTAAAGCAAAACGCTAAGAGCTCTTTTTTGTATCTGCAAAGAACAACTCTAGCGCGCACTTTTATCGCACAGGTAAAAGTAAGCATGGCTTGCATGCACCAGGACTGCATGATGCGCGTCCTGCCTCAGCAAAGAGGAAACTGCAGCGCCAATGAGAGTGGCGCAAGAATTTTTTCTTGCAAAATTTTCTCATTGTACGTTAAAAAAAGATTAGCTCTATTAAATTAGATGTCAAATCCAAAAAACTTGATCACTTCTAAACAGGGAGAAACAAAGAGAATGGAAATGAAACTCAGAAAACTCTTGCCCTTCATCGGGGCGCTATGTGCGAGTTTTTGCGTTGTCTCCGCTTCTGCTGAGACTCGCTACGATGGCCCAACGCAATCTAACGCAATGCAAAAGTCGAGTTCTGCTCACGGGCACCAAGGCCAACAGGGAACCTATCAGCGCGGCATGTACCGCGAAATCACTCCTAATGCTGGCCCTCGTGTCGTTCACGGTGCCGATGTTTTCCTTACAGCCGACTACATCCTTTGGAAACTCGTCCAGGATGGCTCAACTTGGGCAAACATCAAATCTACCGGTACAGATTGTGATGGAGCAACCTCAGCAAGCTCAACATTCAAAGACGGCAACTTCCACTGGAATAGCGGTTTTCGCGTTGGCCTCGGTCTCAACCTCGCCCACGACGGTTGGGATCTAAAAGCTGAGTACACCTGGTTGCGGACTAGAAGCAAAGATTCAATCAAAGCACAAGCAAATACATCGGGTACGCCCCCAACTGGCGTTTTCCCCGCTTTCTTTGTTCAAACAAGTGAAACATTCCCATCTAATGTGCTGAAAGGCTTTGATGAGGGAAGAACACGCCAGCGCACGCGTTACAACGTCATTAATCTCGAGCTTGGCCGCAACTTTTACGTGAGTCAATTCCTGATGATCCGCCCTCACTATGGCTTCACAGGTAACTGGCAGCGTTATCGTCAAACCACGAAACTCGATGGAAGTTTTAATATCAATGGCGATCAAACCACCTATAACCGGTATGTGCGCCGCGATAACAATAAAACATGGGGTCTTGGTATCCGCACAGGATTCGACACTGCATGGCACTTCACCACTCAGTGGAGTATCTTCGGCGACTTTGCCCTCTCTAGCATCTGGACTTGCTATGACTTAAATAGCACAGATACGGCCCAAGTTGTTTCAGGAACCGACTGCAACAACAACGAAAACGTCACAACAAGCACTGTGATCGACTCAGCAAGCCCTTCCAATAGATACAAAGTGAAATTTATGGGAGAAATGCAGCTCGGTCTTCGTTGGGAAATTTGGTTCTACGATGATAACTACCACTTCGCCGTCCAAGTCGGCTGGTATGAAAACGTCTGGGTGAACCACATGACGTTCCTCGATCAAAACCGTCGAGACAACTACTACGACATGAATATGCATGGATTGGATGTGCGATTCCGCTTCGACTTCTAAGCAAGTTGCAGATCTATCCGCAAAGTATAAAAAACCGGATGCGCAAAAGCATCCGGTTTTTTTTTCTTGCAAATCAAATCAAAACTCTTTTTGATGGGAAATTCCTGCAACAAGTCATCGATTGAATCGCCATGCCACGTTCTTATCGCTTCTTCCTTGTTTTGCTTGCATTTACAGTCAATGTAGCTCTCCTTGCTCAAAATGACATACATAGACTCGGGCTCGAAAATAGAGTCACCAAACTCGAAAAAAAACGCCTAACACCTTACCACCCCATTACACCTTCTGCCGGTCCCCGCGTAAAAAGAGGGCTCGACCTTTTCCTCTTAGGCGATCTTCTTTATTGGACAGCCCGGCTCGATGCGCTTTCTTACGCTCAAACAGGCCCCCTCTCCTTACCCACACAGTTTCCCAATCGTGTCAGCGATCACTCGATCGATTGGGACTGGGATTTTGGCTTTCGGGTCGGCATGGGGTGGAATTTTTGTCACGGCGATTGGGATATGCAACTCAAATACACCTGGTTCTATACCCAAGGATCAGATACAACTTCTGACACCGTCCATCCAAGCTTCGACCTTCTGCTCTTTAACTCTATTACCGCTTTAGGGGGCGCTCATGCTGAGTGGGACTTGCGGTACCAGTTGGGAACATGGGAGATTGGGCGCAATTTCTTTGTTCAGCGCTACCTCAAGCTACGCCCTTTTATCGGAGCGCAGGGAACATGGCAAAAGCAAGAAACTACTTTTCGCTATTTGAACCTAACGACAATCCAAGACAATTTCATTAGCGCCCGTTCTCGCTTTAACCAGCGGATTTGGGGGTTAGGGCCACGCCTTGGCCTCAACTCTTCATGGCAATTTGCCTATTGGGCCGGCCTTTATGGCGATTTTGCTCTAAGCGGCTTATGGCTTCACTATGATACAACAAGATCAAATCGGTTGACGGCCAACGACAATCAAGCTTTTTTTCTTCCGCTGAAAAGGACGCTCCGCCTCACAAAACCGACGATTGAACTCGGTCTCGGCCTCCGACTGGAATCCTATTTAAGTTGCCGCCGCCTCCACCTTTTATTCCAAGTGGGGTGGGAAACGCACATCTGGCCCAACCAGACGCTGTATATCAAGCTCGGCGATTCGCTGCAACGCTTTGACCTCCTGTTGCACGGGGGAACAGCTCGATTGCGCTTCGATTTTTGAGTCGCGATCGGTAAAGCAACATGGTCTTGGCATAGTTTAGGGCAAGCGGCGCTAGTTGAGAAATGCTAGATAGCGCTCTTGCTTCTCCTCTTCCCAAGAAAAATAAGGCGCCAGTTGCCACCTTGTGTAATTTTTCCCCGCTAGAAGGATATGGTCTGCGACAAAGAGGAGCCCCTGCGCCCTAGCTTCTTCGGGCTGCGCAGAGCTCACGAGGAAAATGCAAGCATACGCAGCGCGAAGTTCATCTAAATAGGCGCGAAACCGCGCTGTTTGAAGCAGCTCTGTTTGCGCTTTCTCAGGGCCACCCCAAGCAATCCACACCGCTCTTTTTTTCTTTACCCGTTGTGGTTGCTCTTTTCCACCCATTAAAAAAGAGAAAAGCCCCGCCGGATTGGGGCGGTTCTCATCACATCTATCAAGTGAAATAACGCAAACAGAGCGCCCAGCACGTGCGAGCAGTGGTGTTAATGCCGAGATAAGAGGGCTCTTCTTTTGAAGGAGCATCGCCATCACACCATCATGTTGCTGAACAAAAAGAAAAAGATGTCTGACGCCTTCTTGTGTTGCTTCTAACACCCCGTCAAAGAGGGGATAGCCCCTCAAAGCGAGGTTGGCCCAGGTTAACGGAATATCGCGACTGTGGCGCAACACAAGAGCTCCCCACGTCATGAGAAAGCCCAACAGGGCAGCAAGAACAGTAAAAAGCAAAAGAAAAGGACGGCGGGGTTGTGCTGAGCTCATTGCCGGCGTGAGTGGCTTAGATCGCCGCATCGCTAAGTGGTATTCGGCATTTTTTGATTCGATTGACTGAGCGATGATTTCAACCATATTAAGGCTTAACTCTGCATTAAATTGCAGCCGCTTCTCCTTGAGCCAATGATCGGGCAGTACCTCCATTTCTTCTTTAAGTCCACCTAGTTGACGTTGAATCAACGTGCGCTCTAAGGTGAGTTTGGCGAGTTCTCTTTCTGTTTTTTGCGCTACTTCGCGCTTAATGAGCGCAATAGACCGATTGAGAAGCGTGACGCAAGCGCAAGCGGCATGTGAAATATTTTGGTTAAGGCGCTCGACCTCTTTTTGGTGCAGTGCAAGCGCGTGGCAAATATGACGCATTAACTCTTCTGTCTTTTTTTCTTTAAGGTAACGCATCTGCTGGCACTCTTTAGCTCCAAAATGGCGTTTGTTGCGCAGCGACTGATCAAGTTCACTCAGCTCACGCACAAGTTCGCGCCCTCTAGCGTCTTTTACAAGCGCACTAAGCGCTCCAAATGCGCTAGGTCGAGCAGCGAGTTCTTGCTGCGCAACAACAAGTCTTTTCACCTCTGCTTGGGCGTGATCGCGTTGCTTAATATAATGGGCATAGAGCGCTTCCACTCCATTTAAATCGACCCCGGCAAACTCTTTTTGTTTGTGCGCCGGGTAAAGCATGTCCTCTCGGCGCACAGCTTCTTCTAGTTTGAGCCGACTCAAAACCGAGCGTAGCGCACCGATAAGATCTTCTTTAGTTTCCCCTATTTCACTTTCTGGCAACAGGTGGTGGACTCTTGTTTGCCATCGCTGCAAGGCAAAAGGAGTAGGAGCCTTCTCAATCTCAAGTACAAGCTGACTCACTTCTCGTTGCGCCCTGCGCAGACTTCCGATAGAATGCTGCAACGCAACGCGCCGACTCATCGCGATAAATGCCTTTTGGTCCCGTTGCTGCTCGCGGGGAAATAGTGCGCCAAAAAGTGTCTCACCCCACGCACGTGCCTGTATCGAGGGGTGCCCCGCTCGATAGAGCCACCCTTGTTTTTCCTGTGTTGCAACATACTTGTCTTTTTGGGTCTGCTTGGCGCGCAGCGCGCCTAGGGCAAGCTCCCCTTCCAAGTCGAACTGGTGTCGTTTTTTCTTTAACGTCGCTCCCTTTTTTTGCAGCGCGAGAATCGAAGTGACAAACCGATCATTTGTCGAAAAGTCAAGCGCTGCTTGGCGCAACCTTCCCTCTTCTAAGTCCATTTCAAGAAGGCGATCTTTGTGTTTCCGCCGCTTGCCAAGGGTATGTTCTAACTCTTGTTTCATTGTAAAAAAACCCCTGGCCGCAAGGTTTTGTTTGAGGTAAAAAGCGTAGGCCTCCCACTCTCGATCCACGGCTTGCTCGAGCATGTGTTGCCGCTTTGTCAAGTAACACAGTTGATCTTGGGTGATCTCTTCGTGTTCTTTTTCAAGGTGCCGTTGATACCGCTTCATCACTTCATTGAGGACATCGCGGGCAAACTCTCGATCGCGGTGGGCAAACGACATCTTGATAATAGAGGGGTGATTATCGAGACGATTGACTTTGATGTCCCGAGCGAGTTTTTTTGCCGTCGTGAAAAGGGGGGTCAATGTCAGTTTATAAGGGCAAAGGAGTTGAACACTGCGCGGCGCACTTCTCAGCGTAAACGCTCCCTGGTCACACACCACCTCCTTGCCTACTTCGCCATAAGTCATCTTTTTTTTGTCGGCATTTTGGACTTCAAACCGTTCAGGCGTTAAAAAGACCAAGAAATATGTTTTCTTTGCTGCTCCCGCATAAGACACCGCGCGAAATTCAAAACGGTCGCGCACGGGCAAACATCGCCTCATTTCTGCGCAAACAAGATCCCGCGTACTTTCTTTGACTTGATGCCACAGCGACCTCGCGCCAACTCGAGCCTGCATTCCCAGCAATGCCACGACCTCTTGAAGCATTTCTGGAGTGGCCATCAAGGCAGCCCCCTCGTGTTCGGAAGGCGCAAGGCCAGACGAGAGGAGCCAACGACTTAGCGCCGTTTTCCCTTCGCTTCCACTGTAAGGCGGGCTCACTTCGCGAAAGACAGCGCGCGCTGTATATTTCGGCGGGAAAAAAAGCGCGGTGACTCCACCGAAGAAAGCAAAAAAGATCGTGCCAGCAAGAAGGACTTTTTTTTTCTCTTTCATCCAGGCAATGAAATCGGCAAAGAGAAAAAAATCATCTTCAGGAGTCTCTTTCATTGAACAGCCACCACTCCCGCAACCCCTTTCCTAAAAAGCTCAATCCCCGTCAAGGTCGGGAAGATCTGCGTGACAAACCGGTTCCACTGCGCAATGGGCGTTGCTGCAACATAGACAATATCGCCTGGCATCAAAAGTAAGCTTGACGTCGGCAACCGGATGACGTGCTCCCAATTGAGCGTGTAAATTTTAGGCCGTAAGATATTGCCTCGAATCACTTGGATCGACCCTTTGTTTCCCGTGTAGGGTATCCCACCAGCTAACGCCAACGCTTCGCGTAGCGGCATAAACCCCGCTGGCAAGTCGATCACTTTCTCTTCTTTCACCTCTCCCATGACCATAAGCGAAGCCGCTTGAGGTGGCGCGATATAGAGTTTGTCCTGGCCGTGCATCACCACGTTTTGTGTCATGTCACCTTCAACAATCAACTTGTGCATATCAACTGGAATAGGTCGCCCTGCGCGCACGAGATAACTTTTAAACAAGTTTGCTTCTGGGGGAATGCGCGCCTTAGCAAGAACATCGAATAAACGCATCTGTCCATCGACGGGAATCGTCGCGACGTGAACCAATCCGGTAAGTTCCACTTTACGCTGTTTACGCTCGCGGTAACTGAGAAACACTTCGGAATCGGCGATATCGAAATTATAAGCCCGCTCAATCTTGCGCTGCGCTTCGGTGAGCGTCAATCCCTCAATCTGCAGCGGTGTCAAATGAGGCAAGGTGATCTTCCCCTCGCGGATTCCATACCCGATGCGCTCCCCAATCGTTTGCACGGCGGCGGTGAGATCTGAGCGCGTCGGATGGTATAAAGCCACCTGCAAGATATCACCCTCTTCAATCGTATCGGAATACTCTTCAAAGAGAGCGGGGTCGAGATCGAGCCACGTTCTTCCTTCGAGCGCGAGAATCGCCCCTTTTCCCCGTTGAATATCATAAGAGTCGAGAACAAACTCATCGGCACCTAAAATATCTTGCCCCCGGTACGGCGCATTGGCACACCCAAAAAAAAGGGCACACATAGAAAAAAACCACGCTGTGTATACTAAGCGCAATAGAACTTTTTTGGGTAAAATAATGTCACGCGCTCCCCTTTCGGTCTTTATCACAGGCATTGCTGGATTCATCGGCTTCCACCTGGCCTCTTTTCTAGCAAAAAGAGGAGATTACGTGATTGGTTGCGACAATTTCAACGATTATTACTCACCCAAGCTGAAAAAAGAGCGCGCCGCCCTCTTAAAACAGCACAACGTCGATGTGATTTCCTGTGATCTTGCCGCCCTTTCAACTCTTCAACCCCTCTTTCAAGAGCGCCGTTTTTCCCATTGCGTCCACCTCGCAGCGCAAGCAGGAGTGCGCACATCGCTTACGCGGCCTCAGCTTTATCAAAAATCGAACCTCGAAGGGATGCTCTATGTCCTTGAAATGTGCCGCGCGTTCCAACCCATGGCCTTTCTTTTTGCCTCTTCGTCTTCGGTTTATGGCAACGCCGCCTTTGCTGGCCCTTGCTCAGAAAAAATGGCAACAGATCACCCTCTTAGCTTTTACGCCGCCACAAAAAAAGCCGGTGAGGTGTTAGCGGCAAGCTACGCTCATTTGTACCATATCCCCACAACCGTTTTACGCTTTTTTACAACCTACGGTCCTTGGGGCCGCCCCGACATGGCTTGCTTAACCTTTGCCAAAGCAATCGCGACCGGCAAACCGGTCCGCCTTTTTAACCAGGGCAAAATGGCGCGTGATTTTACCTACATCGACGACACTGTGCGCGGCATCGTCTCTGCAATCGATCGCGACGCAACAGGCTACGACCTCTACAACCTCGGCCATGGCCGCTGCGAATCTCTCTTATTCCTGGTCCAATGCCTAGAAAAAAGCTTAGGCAAACAAGCCCATTGCACCCTATTGCCGATGCAACCAGGAGATGTGATGACAACATGGGCCGATATAACAAAGGCAAAAAAAGAGCTCAATTTCACCTGCACAACTTCTCTTGAACAGGGAGTTGACCAGTTTGTCCAATGGTACCTTTCTTTCTCTTCTCTTTTATGCGAGGTTTGACATGAGCGCTATTCTTTACCCGGGAACTTTTGACCCTCCTCATCTAGGCCACCTCCACATCATCGACCGTCTGGCTACGCTCTTTGAGCGAGTTGAAGTTGCTCTCGGACAAGACTCTGAAAAAAAGACCCCTCTTTTTTCCCGACAAGAAAGAAAAAAGCTCCTTACCCCTCTTATTTCGCATCACAAGCATGTACACGTGTCGACTTTTGATTGCCTCCTCGTCGACCATGCTAAAAAATTAGCCTGCACATGCCTTGCTCGCTCTTTGTGCGACCTTAGAGATTATGCGCGAGAAAAAGAGCTTGCCTTTGCCAACAAAACCATGAGCGGCATCGAAACCATTTTTTTACTTGCAGACCCTCCGTTTCAATCCATTCGCTCTTCGGTTCTTCGCGACATCGCCGCCAACAAAGGCTCGCTTAAACCCTTTGTGCCCCCTTCTATTGCCTCAGCGGTCTTGGAAAAAATGTCGTAACCGCGGCAACTTAATCTATTTGTTGTAGCTGGCGCAACGCAGCTGGCAATGCGGCAATGAGATCAGAGGCAATGAGCGCTTGAGCGTGGTGTTTGCGCGCCACGTGCTCACCAGCTAAGGCATGAAGATAAGAGCCAAGGGCGGCAGCGGTCCGCACCTCGACCTTTTTTGCCAACAGCGCACTAATCATCCCCGTTAACACATCCCCCGCCCCAGCAGTCGCCATGCCAGGCGTCCCCCCTAGTAACATGAGCGGCTTTGTATCAGGGTGGAAAACACAACTTAACGCTCCTTTCAACAAAACGGTGACTTTCATTTCATTGCAAAATGCCTGTGTACGTGCAAAAAGGTCTTCGCGCGGCAGATTTTTCTTTCCTAACAGGCGCTCCATTTCCCCATAGTGTGGCGTCAAGACAAGAGGCACGCGCGCCCCTTTCCATCTCCCAGCAACAAGGAAAAGAGCGTCGGCATCAATAACAGCAGGAACGTGGAGCTGTGGCAGAAGGGTGGCAATCAATGCTTCTGTCTTTTTTTCTCTTCCCAAACCAGGGCCAATCAACCAAGCAGATGCCCGTGCCCCTTCTTCCAAAAGAGGGCGACAGTCGGGAGCGCGGTACGGAGTGCGGACAACTTCATATGGGGCCGCCGCCAAGAGGGCGCCCATCTTTTCGGGATAAAAAAGACGCACCATCCCCGCTCCCGTGCGGAGCGCGGCAAGAGACGCCAAACAAGCCGCGCCTGGCATCATCGGCGACCCAGCAACAGCGAGGACGTATCCCGCCTCGTATTTGTGTTGACTGCGCCGCGCGCGCGGCAAACTCTTGGCCAAATAGGTTGGATTAACAAGGTACCCTTTCGCTTCCATTTGGGCAAAATAGACAGGGTCGAGTCCAAAAGAGACGGCGCGCAGCCGTCCAATCGAGTCGAGTCCTTCGCCAACAAAAAAGCCCCACTTTGGAGCGCCGAGGAAAAAGGTCTCTTCCGCTTCAATAGCTAGTGAGCCAACTGCCCCTGTATTGCCATTTACCCCTGAGGGAATATCAATTGCCAAAACAGGCACCATCGAGCGATTGAGCTTCTTAGCCAACTCAAAAAAAACTCCCTCAAGTTTTCCTTGAAATCCAGTGCCAAAAAGACCATCAACAACAGCTCCTCCTTCGAAAAGGTCGACTTCTTCAACGCCTTTTGGGTAAATAACCTTGCCCCCACTTGCGAGAAATTTTTCTTCTTGCTTTTGACACAGCCAACTCGAGGCGTCAAACGGAAAAAAATGATAAGCGACGACGTGGTACCCTTTAGCCAACAGCTCGTCTCCAGCAACATATCCGTCACCGCCGTTATTCCCTTTGCCAATGAGCAACGTCACTTCTTTGTTCCGTTTCTCTCTTTGGATGAACGCATCAACTCTCTTGGCGATGCCTTGCCCCGCTTGCACCATATATTCCTCGCTTGATGCCCCCGCGGCAACACTTGCGCTCTCAACGCGCGCGCTATCGGCGGCAGTGACAATAGGATCTTGTTCAAGCGTTATCATAGTCTCTCCGATCTAGAGGTCTCCTTCTATACCGAGCGTGACTCAAGACCCGGTTGTTTGCCTGTGCTCTTATCGCCATCTTGTTTATCGACTGCTTCACCGATAAAAAATTGCTGCGCGCTGGCTGTGGCAACATTCCCGCTTCTTGAATCACGCTCGGTAGCCAGAAGAAACGCAGTCGTTGCTTGTCCAAAAAGTAGATAGTCAGGGTTTACGTGCTCTAAATTCTTCTCTCAATCGCCTTCTCAAGACGATTTCTTACATTACATAACATGCGTTATACTCTTTTCAAGAAGATCATACAAGATCGATCAAAAATTTATTATCATAGCTAGGCCGATCGTGATGCAAGAAGTGGGAATTTTTTGCCAACGGCCAGCGCTCCCTCTTTTTTATTGGCAAAGCAGCCGGTGAAAAAGAGGGAGATCGTGGCACAGACAACAACCGACTCTTGAGTCATCCTCGGTCGATGCCTGCGGTATTTTTTTTATC
>CAYTIT010000031.1:0-10323 GCA_964437975.1 uncultured bacterium | reverse complement strand
GATATAGTATTCCATTTCTTGTCTGCGCGCAGTTTTTTCAGAGGGAAGGAGAAATTCGGCTCGTTTGAATGTCGTAATCGCTCGGTATAAATCGAGATTCTCGGCAAATTGTTGCCCAATGAGATACTCTTTTCCCCATGCCGTTGCTCTTTCTGCAATAGATAAGGGGGCAAAGGGGGGGGGGAGGTGTTTTAAGTAGCTTTCTTGAGCGGTATAGTTGACCTGAGGCTCAAGGGTGTCGCGCACTTGATAACAGCCACAAAAAGAGAGGAGAAAAAGAAAAAAAAGGGGGGCGTAAAGGTTAGAAATCGTCGGGAGTTTTAACCAGCTCAAGCGCCGCATCAAAAGATTCGGGGTCATCTGTTTGATCGCGGTAAACTTTTTCTTGACGCTCTGTAATTTCTTTGTATTCATCAAAGGTTTTTATGATATGAGGGCGAATAAAGATAATAAGGTTCGTGTGGTTTTTTTGGTAGTCATTTTGGCTGAAAAAAGCGCCGATGAGCGGGAGACCACCTAGACAAGGAATCCCTGTTTTTGTCTGTGTTTTGGTGTTTTGCACTTGACCGCTTAAAACCAAAAAACTTTTATTGGGGACACTGACAATGGTGCGAGATGAGGTTTTGCTCGTTGTGATTCCCGTCACGCTATCTGTCGAGGTTGTCGAGCCAACATCGGGGTTGACAAGTTCGGTGATGTCTTGCGCGATATCGAGTGTCAGTATGTCGTTGTTGCCGACTTTTGGCGTGATGCTTAAATTGACGCCGATGTCGCGGTACTCTAGATTTGCCGTCTGAATCGTTTGGTTGCTCGTATTTGTGACGAAAGAACCTGTGTAGGGAATATTGTTGCCGACAAAAAAGGTCGAATTTTTATTGTCTTGAGTGACGATTTTTTGGTTTGTCACAACAAGCGTATCGCCTTCTGTTTGCAAAGCGTCGACAAGAGAGCCAAGTGAAAAGTAAGAGCGCCCTTTGTGGAGAATAATGTCGCCAATGACTCCTAAATCAAATCCACTGGTAAAGGGGATAAAGCTTCCCATCGGGGTCGTTGTTGCGGAGACTGTTCCCAAATTTTGTTGAAAGTCGCTAAGAGGATCAGGGCTGTTTTGTGTGTTTTGTGGAAAGGATCCGGTGGCATAGGCAAAACGGTTGCGGTATTGCCCTTGCGAGCCCCAACGCAAGCCGAAATTAAGTGCGTTGCCTAAGGTCGTTTCGACGATAAGGACTTCGACAAAGACCTGTTTGAGCGGGATATCAATACTTTCAATCAATTGACGCAACTTGGAAAGGGTGTCTGGGGTTCCCGTGCTGATGAGGGAATTGGTGATTTGGATCCACTGCAGAGCATTGATGGCGATCGCCAACGCTTTATTGGGCTCGGTCCCCGATTTTGCGAGGTCTTGTCCAATTTGGCGTAAAGCGAGGACGATTTCTCTTCCTTGGTGATACCTGAGTTTGTAGATAAGAAAGCTCATGTTGGCAAAACTAGCCACTCCACTTTCATCGTTGACTCCTGGCTGAGGAATGTCAAATCGTTCTAACAGGTTGTACACTTCATCGACAGCTTTCACATCGCCGGAAATAAGGATAGAAAAGGTCGAGGCCATCCATTGCAAATGGTTGATCACGTCAAAAAGGGCCTGCTTTTCGACTCCTGAGGACATCAGCGTCTTCTCAAAGTCGCGTAAAATTTTGACGAGCTGTTCGCCTGGAACATTTTTTGGTTTGTAGATTTTATAACCTGATACAATGCGGGCGGGCACAGTTGCTTGAGCGCTGGCAACATCGAAATGAGTGATCAACGTTTTGATGCGTTGAATCGCTTGGGGTGTTCCATTGAAGATGATAGAATTGG
Organism: uncultured bacterium; assembly: GCA_964437975.1. Taxonomy (GTDB): domain Bacteria; phylum Chlamydiota; class Chlamydiia; order Chlamydiales; family Simkaniaceae; genus JBCCHO01. The sequence goes on along the minus strand of CAYTIT010000031.1, from coordinate 8,466 downwards.
TTGTTTCGATAAAGCGCATCGAGTTGATGGCATCGATAAACTGACGATCTGTGGTGGTGACCGCCTTTAAATTCTTTGTGCTATTGCGCAAATCTTCCATGAGGACCTCGCCAGCGAGATAGCGCACTTTATAGACGAAAAACGAGGTTTCTTCTGAAACAAAAGAAGCGATATCGAGTGAGGGAAGAAGATCTTTAAGCTCTTGAATTGCATCAGGAGGGCCAATAAAAAGGACGGCTTTCCCATTTGATGTGACGTGAGCATTATGCAAAGTGTCAATCAACAGCTCATTAGCGAATCCAGACGATTGCATATCGGTTGCTAATTCAATGGCCCCTTTTTGTAGTGTATCGGCAGAAACATTGACCGGTCGATAAATAAAAAAGCTCGTATTTTGCGGTTTTTGCCCTGAGGCATCAGATGCCAAGGCGACGTCGATGACGGCGAGGAGCTTTTTGACGCCAGCGAGAGATTCCGAGCTTCCGGTAAATAAAATAGCACGTTGATTCGCGGTGATTTGGGCCGATTGTAAGGTGAAGATCAGGTTAGAGTTTTCAAGGCCGCCACTTTTCATGTCAGCAGCCATGCCGTGAACGAGAGAAAGAATATCTTGGGGGGTTTTATAAAGGGGTTGGTAGATAAAAAAGTCGCTTCGCCCTGAGCTACTCGACGTTTTTTCGGCCGTCGAATCGAGGTTAGGAAGGAGCTCTTTGACGCGACCGATCGAAGCGGGAGACCCAATAAAAAGGACCCGTTTGTTGTCTGCGATCAGTTTGGCGCCGGTCAAAGTCGCTAAAAGAGCGACATCGGTAAAGCCACTTTCCTTCATACTTGCCGCCATTTTATGCACTAACGCGAGGAAGTCTTGGGCTGAAAGGTCGGTCGGTTTATAAACGAAAAACGTGCTTGGTTGTTCAAGGGCAGCTTCGGGATCGTCTATAGCAGCGAAAATTTCTTTGATTTGCTCGATAATAGCATGGGGGCCGCGGAAGACAAGAGAGCGGGAAGCTTGAAGATATTCAGCAGAAAGAAGGGTTTGTCTTAAAGCGCTTGTTGCCGGTAGGGAATCGGCCAAAGTGGTGAGCTGTTGCTTTAAATAGGTATAGTCGGAGTATTGAATGCGGTGAATGTAAATAGTTGTCGTCTTTGGCTCTTGAATGGCTTCTCCGTCGATCAGCGAAGCTAATGCGCGAACGCGATCGAGAGATTCGGCGTCACCTGTAAAGACGACGGTATTGCCTGTCGAAAATTTTGCCGACTGAAGAACGTGTAAAAATGCCGGATCGGCAAGGCCAGATGATGTGAGGTCTTGGTAGATGTTGTCAAGCTGGTTGATGAACAACTCAGCGCTCATGTTTTTGGGCTTATAAACGAAAAAGTCGTTGCTAAGGGGTAGGTTTGAATCGGTTTTTCCCTCATGAAGAGGGGCGTCGAAAATCGGGAGGAGTTGCGCTACCATCTCAAGCGAGCGGGGGTGGCCTAAAAAGAGGAGCGAATTGTTTTCCCTGATCCACCGCATCGATTGAATGGTGGCAATGAGCTCTTTGTTGTCGCTTGGTGAGGTTTTAAGGTTTTTGACTAGTTTATTTAAAGAGGCTTCGATTTGCTTTTCAGTCCCGTTTTTAATTTTGTAGATATAAAAGCCTTGGTGCATCGAGTTGAGTTCTTGTTCGCTGTAAGGAGCATCTAAGTTAGAAAGAATTTTTTCTATTTCGTCAAGTGACGTCGGGTTGCCGATAAAGAAAAAGGCGTGCGTCGACCGGAGGTATTTAATAGATTGCAATGCTTGGCCAAGCAAGGTCGAAGCTTGAGGAGATTGATCAAAGTCGGCGGCAATTTGACGCAGAGCGGCCTCTAAAACAGCGGCAGATTTGTGTTGAATGGGGTAGATAAGGAGGTTATCGCCTGTTAAAACTCCCTGGAAAGAAGCGACAACTGAAGGGGGGCGGTCGAGATCTTCGAGAATCGAAAGAGTTCTCTCTGTTAAGAAGGGGGTTGAGATAATGAAAATGGTGTGATGGCGGTTTTGAGGAACGAGAATCAGTGGATTCCCTTCAGAAAGGGGAGTGACGATCTGTTCAGCAAGAGGTAAAAGATCACTTGGAGCGTTGTGTTTTGTCGTATACTTGCCTACTTCAAGGGGTGTGCCGGGGGCGTCTAAACTGACCATTAACTTTTGAATCTGTTCGATATTTTGCGTCATATCGGTAATGATCAAGTGGCGCGTTTCTTCGGAAACTTCACTGATGGCATCTGCAGACAAAAAGGGAGTTAAAATTTCATTTAACTTGGCGGGATTGGCATTTTTGACTTTGAAGACATAGGTCATGATCGGCGGAATTTGTTTGCCTTCTGCGGGGATATCATCGGAAAAGACTGTGGCGATGGGGCTGCCCAGATTCGATTTAGTGATGATAAAGTTGTTGCCTTGTTCGATTAAATCGAAGCCGTTGATGCGCAAAACTTGGACTAAAGCGCCTAAAACATCGACAAGTCGAGTCGCCCCTTCAGAGACAATCGTGACATTAAAGTTGAGGTCGTTCTCCTGGTAAATAAAGTTGAATTGCCCAATTTCGCTGATAAATTTAAGGTATTCGATAATAGAGACATTATTGAAGTTAATAGTATAGCCTTCCTTGGGAGAAGAAGGAGTAAAGCTGAGGTGGAGGGGAGACTGTGAAGCCTCTTCAGCTACAGAAAAAAATGCAAAGCAGGCTAAGAAGCTAAAGCAAAAACAATAAACGTGCCGCTTAAGACTGATCATTCTGGTGTGTGGTTTGAGTCGAAGTGTCATTGTCCTCAATAAGCGCGCTTGGCCTAGTCATTAGAGAGCTCTTGCATTGTAAAAGCGCTAGACTCTCAGGAGCTTCTTAAGAGGGCAAAACTCGCTTCATCGCTTTCGTGCGTGTAAAAGTAACTATTAAAACTCAAATAAGATTTTTACGATAGAAGAATTTCAGGGTAGAAAATCTCAGCAGATTCTTTGCATAGAGCAGACAAAGCCGCGCTCTTTGTGATCGAGGGTGCTAGCTTTCTGCGCAAAGTCGCGGACGATGGCGTCGGCTTGAGGTTGAGCGAGCAGGTGGAGATGAGGGGTGATGATCGAAGAGAGGGAAAGAGGAGGCTTATCTTTTTTTGCAGTAAAAGAGTGGATAATCAGCGTGTCGTGATCGTGCCAATTTTCGGTAACAGAGTAGAACTGATGCTGGCGGTTGGCTCCTAAAAGAGGGTTAGCGCTTGTGAGCGAACGTGGCTGAGCACTTTGACTTGCAACGTGAGTGAGTGGGGGAAACCCACACGAAATAAACGAAAGTGAGTCGTCGAGTGGTGAGAGATGGAGCAGGTGAAAGAAAAAGGAGGGCGCAGCTGCTTGGCACGCGAGAAGTTCGTTGAGCGTCTGCACAAATTCTGTTGGCTTGAAGTGAGGATCCGGCGTGGTCAGATGGGGGCGTAGTAAGCTACACACCATACCCTTGAGCATCCCACTGTAGGTCAACGCTTCGAGTTCTGCTTTAGCATACTCTGCAAAGAGGATGAGATAAGAGTGGTTGGCCAAGCGGATAAAATCATACCAGCAATTCAAACTACTTTCGGCTGCCATATGGGCAAGGCCCACAGTCACAGAGTGCCAATTGGGTAAAACAGGCGGAAGGAGGTGGAGGTGCTGCTGCTTTAAAGCGCTCCAGGTTTCTTTAAGGTTGTGAGCCTGCCCCCGTTGTTGGGGGTGGTAGGTGTTGGCGCGTAGATAACGGGTAATATCGGTAATAAAATCGACGATATCGCGATAGCCGTTTTCGATAGCAGGGTCGAGGGCTTTAGCGATAATCGCGCGAAGGCCTTGGGGCAGCAGGTCCATTTGGATAGATCCGTGTGTGAACTTGCCGACGATCAATTCAAAAGCAATGACGCCAAGCGCATAAATATCAGTGGCAAACGTGACAGTTGAGGGGTCTTGTTTTTGCTGGAAACTCATGTAATTGGGAGTTCCCATCATGTGGGAACCATTGACCTGCGTTTCTTGTGAGGCATCTTGTTGTAGTTGCGCGATGCCAAAGTCGATCACTTTAATCTGCCCTTGGTTGGTTACCAAGATATTTTCTGGCTTCAGGTCGCGGTGAATAATTCCATGTGAGTGCAAGTGAAGAAGGGCGTAAGCGACTTGTAATACAATATCTAATGCGCTACGCGTCGTGAGGTGTTGTTGAAGGATGAATTGCTGGAGGGAAATTCCTTGGATAAATTCCATGGCTAAATAAAGGCCGTTGGCCCACTTGCCATGGCCATAGAGTTTAACGATATTGGGGTGATCAGCTTGGCGGATGATTTCGGCTTCTTTAGAGAAGCGATGAACGATTTCAGGATCAGCCATGTACTTTGGAGAAAGGACCTTAATTGCGATGGGGAGCGCTTGTTGAGGGTGTATTCCCAGGTAAAGATAGCTCATCCCCCCTTTGTTGAGCAGCGTTTCGACTTTGTAGGGGCCAATAGAGGTTGGGAGGTGAGATGGAGGAGAGTCTGACGCTGTCAGGTGAGGCAAAGTCGCTTGCTTATGAAAAGATTCCATGGCTGTCTATGTCATAGATAAAACTGAATGTGAGCAAGGGCTGTCATGGTAGAACAATCGATGTAAAAACTTCATAAGTTGATTGAAACTTCCAGGTTGAGTGAATCTATGTACTTTCTTGGTTTCCTACTTCCGTTACCTTAACTCCGATGACCTCGCCTATTTGAACCATTTGGCCACGGGCAATGCGCTTTCCACTTGTGACAAGGTGAACATCCTGATCGGGATGGACAGAGAGGGAAAGGACGCTACCCGGCTTCAGTGTCAGAAGTTGATCAAGGGTCATTTTCATTTTGGCCACTTCGACAGAAATAACTAGAGGCACTTTATCGGGTGACACAAGGGCTTCTTTTGGCAGAACATCGACAGCTGGGTCTTCGTTAAGGTCTTCATCTGCTGCTTCATCAAGTGACGCGTCTTGGTCTTCTAACGCGCTGTCTATTTCATTGGTGTCTTCTGGATCGGATAGATCTTCGTCGATTGTCTCTTCAAAAGAGGTCTCGTCTGTGTCAGGTAGATCTTCGTCGATTGTCTCTTCGAAAGAGGTCTTGTCTGTGTCCGATAGATCTTCGTCACTAAGCTCTCCGAAAGAGGTGGCATCAAAATCGTCATCATCTGGGGTGTTGTCCATGTGGGTATCCTCATAATAAAGAGCGTAATCGAGAATTTTCATGTGTTCTTCTTTGACTTTCACTTGAAAAAGAGGGGTTTCATTGAGTATCAGCTGAAAAGTTCCCTTTTTCGTCTGTGGAAAGTAAGAGCAGTGGTTGAGAAGAATTAAGTCGCCTGGATTGAGCGTCGCCCAAGAGGTTTGCTTTAACTTTGTCGAGCCTGCATAAAGGCTAAGGTCAACAGTGACATCGCGGTAAAGCGGCCGGGGAGTCGAGAGGAGGTATTTTTGAGAAAAATGGGCTTTAAAGTTGCGGTGAAAATCGGGTAAACACACAATCCGGCCCCAGGCGACAGCTTCACTATGGTGGAGGGCAAAATCGATGCAATAAGACGCTTCTTCTAACGCAGGGGCTGCTGCAAGGGTAGGAGACAAATCTTTAAATAGGCCGAGGCGATCGAGAGCGCGCGCCCCTTCGAGAGAAAGGTAGTGAAAAAACCCCTCTTGTAGGGCTAGGTCGGTCAAAGAGGAGTCTGATGTTTCTGGACCGATCATCCAAGAAGCGAGTTTAGAAAAATCTTCGCGCGAAAAGAGAAGGCAGGCGTTGCCTTCTAAAGGAGTGAGAGTAACTCCCATAGAGAAAGGGCGCTCTCCCAGGCCGAGTATCAGTTGGTCAGCACTTTTCCAGTCGGCTGTTCCCGGACTGATCTGTAGATCCTCGAGGGAAAGGGCGGTTTTCAAATGCTTGCTCAACTCTTCCCAAGGGAAAGAGGGAAAATTTCCCCACATAGGGAGGTCTTGCGCTTGAAGGGCGAGTGATTGGATTTTTTTGACCCACTGATGATCAGAAACGCTCATGCCATATCGCTATCGGTTAGAAGTGCAGCAAAAAGTTCTTTAAAAAATTATACATAAAAAGGCCTTTCCTCTCAATCCTTGAAAACTTAAAGATAAGGAGAACGGTTGGATGGGGACGTTGGCGGCAGCTTGTCTTTTCGGTGTTTTTTACGCGGTTGAGTTGCGGGGGATTTTTGTTTCACAATGAGAAGAGATGGCGGAATGACATGAATCTGGAAGTGGGGCAAAGCGTCATGTAAAGAAAGTTGGAGAGCGGGCATTGAGGCAGTCAGAAGATCTGTCGCTTCCGGAGCGCTTTTTAACTCAACAAGAAATGAACAAGGGTGAGTGTCATAGTGTTTAATGGCGACTTCTACTCCGTTCAGAGGGGAAAAGGTGTCTTGTGTCGACACTGTCACAATTGTCGTAGAAACGCCAGGGGCTTCAATCTCTTGAGAAATGATGCAAGCGAGCTCGCGTGTTGTGGCTAGGCAGGTGGAGTGAAGAGGAGGAAGGGGCTCTCGAAGGGGATGTTCTGGTAAAGCCAACAAATCAAAAGGAGGAGGAGGCGGCGCGGCCATTGAGGCAACGAGGTCGAAAAGAGAAGGTTTTTTTTTCAAGGGCGAAGCGTGAGAAACGTGGTTTTTCCTCTTGTGTTTAGAAAGTCGAGGTGAGGTGGTTTGAGAAAAGGGTTTGCGTGAATGGAGGATGTGGTGTTTTAAAGAGACGAGCATAAAAATAACGCCATAGTTGGGGTATACCGATCATGATGCAAGAATCGGGTTGTTGCCTTGAACTGGCAAAATTTTCCCTTCTTGAACCGCGCTCGGTAGATCAATCGCTATCAACATCTGTGTTAACCGTGCGTTCAGCTTTGAATAAACACTGAATATAACGCGCAGCGTGTTATTTAGGTATCATGACATGCGTGAGGATTTTTAGCTAGGCTCTGCGCGCGCAATTTGGTTTTTTGGAGGTTGAGTAGGACGAAGGGAAAAAAATCTCTTGGAACACAACAGCTAGTGTGGTTGTTGTTGGCCTCCTCCTCCGTCTTGGCCTCCCCCCCCGGCAGAAGATTTTCTTCGAATCAGGGGTTTTTTCCCTTTTGTTTGCAGCGTCGGGGTTAAGAGGTTGACCTCGAAATTATACTGTGACTCTTTAAAGGCTTGAGACAGTTGATCTAGGTTCTGGGAAAAGGCTTGAACAGCTTCTGGAGAGCCGACGAGTTGCAGGTTAAAAGCGTGAGGAGCGGTGCTATATTGATCGAGGATAATTTGAGCGTCGTTGAACACGGTGTCAGGCATGTGTAGTGTGACTGTTGTTGTGGTGACACCAGAGTCTGTTTGAACGAGCATAACGCCACCGACTTTTTCAAAAAGTTCATGCACCTCAGGAGAGAGTCTCGAGTAAGCTGGAGCTTCACTAGGGTGAATCGGTGGGAGTGTCTCTGTCAGAGTGTGTAAGGGAATGCCAGCATTGGTTGCATTAGCTTCAATGAAAGGGAGAGGTTCGTGGTGGCGATGTTGATGATCTTTTGATCCCTTGGTGAGAGATTCTTTTGGAAGAGAGGTGATGCGGGCTTTCTTTTTTCGGATGTCTTGAGGTGTGAGCCGAGAAAAGACGACGGGGCCCTTTTTCACAGGTGGAGGTGAAGAGACTTCTGAAGTAGAAGCAAGAGCTATCTCTTCTGGTTCAGTGGTGGCGGGGTGGTTTGGCGTTGCACTTGTGACGTCTAATGAAGGCGCTTGTATCTCTTCCTCAGGGGAGGTTGAAGGGGGCCCCTTGGGTGCTTGGCCTGGAAGAGATTCAATGATCTCTGGTTCGGCCGTTTTTTTCTCTGGTTTTTTCCGTTTTAATGCAGCATCTTTTTCGAGTTGAGATGCGAGTAGCGAAGCGTCAACGGGCGTTTCTTTTGGTCCTTGTTTCTCTTCTTGGAGTTGATGAGACGGTGGCGTTGGTTGTTGATCGGTTGAAGGTGAAGAGGTTGCGTCAGACGCTTGATTGTCGGGTTGTGCCGGATTTTGAAACGATGTCGATAGGGTCGGCTCTTCTCTATCGGGATCGGGAAGTTCAAAGTCGGAGAAAGAGGGAGTGTCGATGAGTGTGTCGTCGCCTGTATCATAGAGAGGAGATGCAGAATCACTTGAAGAGTCATTCGATGACGATAGCGGCGGCGCTGAGTCAGACGAAGAGGTGGAGGAAAACTGAGGTGCAGAAAGGGAATCAGAGGCTTCGTCAGTCGAAGGGGGAGGCTCTGCCATTTCAGGGCTTGATTCTGTGGCGTAAGGCGAAGGTTTGTAGGGAGAGTGGGCGTGAGAGGGTTGTCTATAGCGCGTCCCTTTAGAAGATGAATCAAAAATCGAAGCGCGTTTTTCATCATCGCTCATGAGAGCAGAAAAATCGCCTGGTGCGGGAGGTGGGGCTGCTGCGACCTCGTCGTCGTCTTCCCCTTCTT
>CAYTIT010000030.1:0-10443 GCA_964437975.1 uncultured bacterium | reverse complement strand
ATCTTTTTTGGGCTTTACATTGCGCTTGGTCTGTATCAGATTGGAAGTACATACTCGCTTGGGACCCATCTTTTTCTGAAGACACCTCCTTCGCCAAAAGAAGCAACTGCCTAATCATCAGTCTGCCACCAGGTAAGCGCTGCTCGGTGATAGCCAAACATGTGCTCGCAACCTTCAACTGGAAGTTTCTGCATCAGTTGGGGTGGTAAGATCACCTCATAAGGAGTAAGTGTTGCTTTTTTCAGTACGAGGGTGAAGGGGATGAAAGTTTTAAGAAGAACACTGTGACCATAGAGCTGTCTGTTCTGATCAAGACCAAAAGCTGCTATGTTGATTTGATTGAAAAAGGTCGTCCACTCATCCCACCGAGCCTTCACAAGGTCAAGTGTCTGTTGAATAAGCTGGTTACCTGGGCAGCTTCCAATCACTGCATTGCTAAACTTAAGATATTGCTGGAGGACCATTCCATAGAGGCGGTCACAGAAGCAAAAAAAAGAGAGGTGGTCGACGAGAGGATCGAGAGGCTTAACAAGGCGGACATCGTGATCGATGTAAACGCCACCTATTTGGAAGAGGATCAGGTAACGGAGCAAATCGGACTGTTCAGCTGGGTTGAGCGACGACGCGAATAGCTTTTTTACTACTAGGTCTTTTTTGAGGATAGTATCGATCTGATCTGCTTCTGCAAATGTAAGCTTGTGGCGGTAAGCAAGGGGCAGCTTTTCCAATTTTCTTTGACGATCCGTCCAAAAGATAATCTTGTAATTGGGGTGAAGGTCAATAAGAGATCGGAGCAACGGAATTGAGGCGATGGGAAAGCGTTTAGGGCCAAGCCAGATGAGATGAATCTGCTGAGGGATCGGTTTCTTATTCGGAACCACCGGACAAAAATTCCCCTCCTCAATCCCAGGGAAAAAATCATAATGGTCGCGCAGTACCTCGAGCTCGTCGATTGTTTTCTCATAAAGCGCTTCATCGTAATCCAATAAAGCAGAGAGGAAAAATTGCGAATCAGCCGAGTCGATGAAGGGATCGAAGAGATTGGCCCCAAAAATCGCTACCCAACTCAAACAAACGATCAGTAAAAGTTTCAAAAGCAGTAGTCGAGTTTAAGGTCAGTGGCATAGTTTTTGATTTGGCCGCTAATCTCCGCCTTAGCGCTGAGGGAAACAGAAAAGCCATTGACCGAAGTGATCTTAAACCCTGCATGGGGCATCACCTGATGAACAGAGTGGGAGGTCGCATTCACAGTCAATGCAGTGGGTTGTCCGACAAAACCCGCGTGGAGTTTGCTGCTGCTAAGAGGAATATTGACGAGCCAAGAAACGCCGATGTAGGGAGAGATGCAACTAAACTCACGTGTGAAGGTAGGTGCAAACGTCAAGCCAAGTTCTGTTCTGAGCATATTGGTTGTGCGAGAAGTCACGTTCATATTGAGTGTGCCAGCACCTGTTTCTGTGAATTTTTCCCGATAGAGGTAGGCATAGTCGACAGCTGCTCCAATGTGCAAAGGGACGTGCCACCGATCGAAAATTCCCGTGATGCCAAGGCGTGAATGGGCAAAGATCCCCGTTGGGCTACTCGTTGCTTCTTCGTCGATGGTACTATTAGGGCTAGATGCGCTGAAGTTGACATTGCGTGTGAGCTTATAGAAAGCTCCACCACCTAAAACAGAGAGGTCAATAATGAAAAAGGGGTGGGTATAATTACCATAAAAAGCGCCATAGCCGTAGTCATCTTTGGCCCCTCCGTCGTTCTCATTCCACCCAAGGTGGGTGTGACTGTAGCCACCGGCAAGGCCAAATTGCCACCTGTTCCAACACCTATCATAGCCAACGACAACGCCAGTTGTCGTGGTGCGGAAGCCCTCGAGCTGGCCAATGTTGTTTTGGTCGATCCAAAGAGCATAGGGCGCAGCCCAAAAGTTATTGGCTCTTGTTTGATCATTCTCTTTGGTTGGTGTGCACCTTTTGGGTGAACAAGAAAGAGTACGCAAATGGTTAGCAAGTAACAATGCGACATAACTCGTCTGAGTCAGATTGGCCCACTCAAGACCACCAAAAAGGGCGGGTTGGAGCTGGTTGAGGGCGTCATTGAGGGGTTCTGTCTCTAAAAGACCGAGCACTTGAATAGCGCGTGCAAGTTCCGATCTCAAATCGATCGACTCAAGCTCCCTGATGTAGTCGACCACTTGCTGGGGATTTCCTGGCTCGATGTCGGCGCTCACACTGAATTCGAAGAATGAGTCGGTAAGGACAACGAGCGCCACTCTATCAGGAAGGTAGATCACATCAAAGAGGGGATTGCCATTATCGAATGTGGGTAAATTTGTGACATCAAAGGTTCCGATGACCCCTTCATCAGCTGTCAAAATGGTGATCTCTTGTCCTTCCATGAAGTTCCCAACAGCTGCTTCTACGGTCAGTGTTCCTGCTAGGTTAGCAGAGCCTCCAACAGTCATTAGGTCGGTGTTGGAGACACTATCGACTTCGATATCGAGGAAGTTGGCTCCCGCGCTTTGTGTGTAGCTCCCTTCGACGATCAATGTGCCGAACAGGTTGTTGCCTCCTGGTGAGACCATCCCGCTGCCCGATAGGGTCAGGCTGCCTTGACCACTCGGTGAGTTTCTAATCGTGGTATTATTCCCTCCAAATATCCCACCATTCACTGTCACGGGGCTAGAGAGCGATCCATTCACAACAAAGGCTCCACTATTGACGGTGGTTGGGCCGCTGTAAGTTTGATCGCCTGTTAACGTGACCGTTACTGATGGGTCATTATTACTTCCGATGATTAATCCCCCAAGCGTGGGATCGCCTTCGCCTACCCCTTGGTTCCCCTCAATCGGTGTATTGAGGGTCACATCTTGAGTGAGAAAATCGAAGATCAGCGTACTGCCCGACATCATGAAAATATCACTGCCTAAAGCTTGCCCGTTATTGCCTCCAATGCCACCAGTGACACTATTTGAAACAAAAGTAATCCCTGTTTGAATGGTCGCCTGTCCCCCTTCTCGAATAAAGATCGCACCGCCAAAACCAGCGCCCCCGCCGCCAGCGCCGTTGATCAGTGAGGTGCCGTTGCTCCCGTCGCCACCGCCAAATGTCGAAAGCCCTCCATTGCCGATTGTTGTATTTGCAGCGCCGCCGCCACCGCCACCGCCGCCAAAACCACCAGCGCCTCCATTACCGCCGATATTGAAGCCGGTGCCAGCGCCACCGCCTCCGCCGCCAAAACCACCTGAGCCTCCATCACTTCCAGGCGCGCGTGACAAAAGTGCTGTCACCGCAGAGCCACAGCCTCCTCCTCCGCCACCGCTAAAATCGCCACCATCGCCACCAGCTCCACTCATTGAAGAGCTGGTGTAACCGCCAGCTCCACCTCCGCCTGCACCTCCAATGCCCCCATTGCCCCCATCGCTACGTCCCCCATTTGGGCCTGGGCCCACACTGCCGCCACCGCCACCACCACCGACATTGCCATTGCTTGCTGGACCACCGAAAACTCCACCAGCACCACCATTAGTACCCCCTCCATTTCCCCCATTACCAACGTTCCCTCCAGGTTGGCCATCACCTGAAGTACCCCCACTAGTAAACCCTCCCCCTCCCCCTGCTCCAAAAGCAGGATTATTCGGGCCAAGTCCACCAGCACCGTTCAAACTTCCGCCACCACCGCCTGAAACGCCGCCTCTAACCAAAGAAGGGGTAGCTGTAGATGATGAGTCTCCGCCTGTACCGCTAGGGCCTAATCCTCCTCCTCCACCACCAGCCAAACCGGTTGGTCCAAGAGCACCGCTAGCGCCGCCTGTGGCGCTGCAAGAGGAAAAGGTAACGTTGTCTAAAACGACTTGACTATCGCGATCGATGAAAAGGGCGCCGCCAAGGCCACCGCCTCCACCTCCACCATTTAATCCTCCACTACCCCCTGTTGTATTTGAGGTGATGGTCATGTTTTGGATGGTGATCGTTTGGGCAGGCGAGCCACCGCGGGCAAAAAAAGCTCTAAAGGCAGTAGCGCCAGTCAGGGTGAGCTGGTTGTTGTTGCCGTTGATCGTGAAAGGTTGATTAGCGTAGGAAAAGTCGGATGCAGCATTAAGGGGTGGGATGGCGGTGGTGTAGTTGATCGCGTTGTTAAAATCGATCGTTGTATCAACTGAACCACCATTAATCGCTTCAATGGCATTAACAAGCTCTGTCTCATTGCTCACAGCGATACCATTTAGGTCGACAGTGATCGCGCTGCAGGTGAAAAAAACAAAAAAAGAGAAGTAACGATGACCCACGATAACCCTCCGTTTACAATGATTGAGTTAACTCAATTCATTACTTCAAATCCACGAAAGAGTCAACTGAGTCTGAACCTATCTGAAAAATTTTTTAATCAGGTGTAAAATGACACCCAAACGCAAACATCCATGCCAAGTGACGGCTAAACGTTCCCATCGCAATAACAAACGTCGACATCGTCGCTTTAACCAAGCAAAAACCCTTTCTACTTTCCAGCGTTGCGAAGTTGTATCCGTTCAGTGGGAGGGGTATGGAATAGAAGGCGATAGGATGTGTGGGTGGTATGTGGCTTAATAGGCTTGCAGGAAAATCGGGAGACATCGCCTTCTTTTTGCGAAAAAACGCCGTTTCACATAAAGAGGAAAAAAGGTCAGTGCCTCGATCAAGTAGTCACAATGCAACGACGTTTTCTCTTCTTTCTTCCCTTGCTTATGCTTGCCTGCCAAGGGTGCGATATCCGCGGCGCTGCTCGCCCTTTTTCGTACGCGCCCGCTTCGCCCGAAGGAGTGTGGCGGCCACCTGAAAAAGCGTTGCGGCGCCTAGCAAAAAAACCCCTTGCTATCGATCTTGATACATTGGCAACCGAAGAGGCCCCGCTCTCTTTAGGTGAAGCGATCAACCTCTGTTTAACCTATAACCCCGAGACAAAAGAGAGCTGGGCTGAGGCGCGCGCCGCCGCCGCAACGTATGGCCAGTCACTGCAAAACTACTTTCCCCTCGCCGAAATCGACAGCAACTACAACCGCTTCCGCTATGCCCAGTTTTTAGGACGAGAGCGCCGACTGGTCTATGAAACCCAATATGGGGTGAAATTAAAGCTCAGCTATTTGATTTTTGATTTCGGCCAAACGCGGATGACAAGCGAATCCACGCTCCAAGCTCTTTACTACGCCGACTGGCTCCACAATAGGGAAATCCAAAAGAAAATCCACAACTTGATGTCGATCTATTACGACTACTTGTGCCAAAAAAAACTCCTTTTAGCCGCAAAGCAAGACACCGCTAATGCCCAAGTCACTCTCGATGCAACAAAAGAAAAGTTTCAACGCGGTATTGCCGACGTCTCTGATATCGTCCAAGCAAAAACAAGCTATTTAAAGCAAAAACTGACTATGGTTAATCAGCAACAATCTGTCAGCGCCGCCTACGCCCTTTTAATCAGTGAAATGGGCCTTCCCGCGACCCGCTCGTTTTTCTTTCAAGATTACCCCGAAGAGACGGCAACCTTTTCCACCCAATCACTCGATGATTTAATCGTTCAAGCAAGCAGTAACCGCCCTGGGTTGCTCGCAGCCGAGGCCGCGGTTAAATCGACGCTAGCCGCCCTGTCTGCTGCGCGCAAAGAGCGCTTTCCCAAAGTAACAAGCGACTTTGCCATCGGGCAACGCTATTACAATACGGGAGTCAATAGCACCTATGAGTTTGCCGCTATTGTCGGGGTCAAGTTCCCCCTTTTCCAAGGCTTTTTTATTTCAAATACGATTCGGCAAGCAGAGGCCAACCTCGAAGATGCCCAAGCGCAACTCGATCAAGTGAAGCTTGGGATTATTCAAGAAGTGTCTACTTACCGCAGCGCTACAGTGAATGCGCGCGAAGCGCTCATCTATGCCCAAGATTACCTCGCTGCTGCTGAAGAAGAGTACGCTGTGAATTTACAACGTTACCGCTTCGGAACAGGAACGATTATCGACCTGACCAACGCGCTCACTTCTGTCGCTAATGCGCGCGCCCAACTTGCCAATACAGAAAATACATGGTATCGATCAGTCACAGATCTCGCCTATGCCATCGGCGTCCTCTTTCCCCCTAAAGAGGCAGCGCAGCCAATCCGTGACCACTTAGAAAGTGAGGAACCTGATGCCTAAAATAGGTCTTTCCCTTTTCCTTTCATCGCTCTTCCTCCTTGTGGGGTGCGAGAAGAAACAGCAAAAAAGTGCTCCCCAACCGATCCCTATTGTCTCTGCCGAGACACTGAGCCGCTCGGTCCCACTCTATATCGAAACGGTCGGCCATATCGAGGCCTATAAAACGGTCGATATCATGGCCCAAGCAAGCGGCCAACTCTTAAAGGTCCATTTTGATGATGGCGCTGACGTCGTCGCAGGAGAGCTCCTCTATTCGATCGATCCGAGCCTTTATCTTGCCAACCTTAAACTCGCGCAAGGAGAGCTCGCTCAACACATTGCGGCGCGCGGGTATGCTAAGCGCAATGCCGAGCGCAACGCTCCACTCGTCCAAGACGATTATATCTCGATCGACAACTTCGACAGTTTGGAAACAACTGTCGTCGCCGATGATGCCCTTGTCGAACAGGGGGTTGCCAACGTCGAAAAAGCAGAGATCAACCTCGGCTACACATCGATCTACGCTCCGATCGATGCGCGCGCGGGATTTAACCTCGTGAAAGAAGGGAACCTCATTTTAGAAGACGCGCGCACAACTCTTGTCACGCTGAACCAAATGACCCCGATTTATGCCTCATTTTTTATCCCAGGAAAAGACCTTTCCCGCATCCAGCGCTATCAAACAAAAGAAAGCGAGCTTCCCGTCCTCATCTTTGTCGAAGACCCCACTTTGCCTCCCTATGAGGGGCGCTTGACCTTTATCGATAATACGATCGACTTAGCAACAGGCATGATCTTGCTCAAAGCCACCTTGCCCAACAAAGAAAAAAAGCTTTGGCCCAACCAGTATGTCAAAGTGAAGATCTTACTCGATGTCATCGACAACGCCGTTTTAGTTCCGAGCGCGGCGATCCAAGCCTCATCAAAAGGGAAATTTGTCTTTGTTGTGCGCGCCAACCAAACAGTCAAAAAGCAACCGGTCGTCTTAGGCCAAAGACAGCCTGGGAATTGGATTGTAGTCGAAAAAGGGCTAAAACGAGGGGAACACATCGTGATCGATGGCCAACTCAACCTCTATGATGGCGCCAAGGTATCGATCACCGATCATCAGCGGGGGGCCATGTGAATATCTCTGAACGGTTTACACGCCGCCCTGTGATGACAACGCTGATCATGGTCTCAATTTTTCTGCTAGGGTTTGCCGCCTACAGAGTGTTGCCTGTTAGCGATTTGCCGAGTGTCGAGTACCCGACAATCGAAGTGAAAACGCTTTACCCAGGTGCTAGCCCTGAAACAATTGCCGACACCGTCACCTCGCCTCTTGAACGCTCGTTTACGACAATCGATGGAATTCAAATGATCGCTTCGTCTTCAAGTTGTGGCCAATCGATCATCGTCTTACAATTTTCTCTCAATAAGTCTATCGATGCCGCCGCGCAAGATGTCCAAGCAGCTATTAACCAGGCGACTCCCAACTTACCTCCCGACCTTCCGAGTTTTCCAACGTACCAAAAAACCAACCCAACCCAAAGTCCGATCCTCTTCTTAAGTGTCTCTTCTGACGCCGTTCCAACTGGAAAAATCTACGAATATGCCTACTCACTTATCGGCCAACGTTTGAGTATGATCGATGGCGTTTCTGATGTTGTCGTGTATGGAGAGCCCTCAGCTGTTCGCGTCCGAGTCGACCCCAACTACTTAGCTGCCCACCAAATTAGCCTTGATGAAGTCGCCCAAGCCATCGTCAACAGTAACCCGCAACAACCGACAGGAAGTCTTTATGGCTCTGACCGAGAGTATATCATCGCTATCGACGGTCAAATCAAAGAGGCAGCTGGCTATGATGAGATCGTCGTCCGCAACAACAATCAAGCCCTTTTAAAAGTCAAAGATCTTGGGTATGCGCTCGATTCGGTTAAAAATGACAAATACTCGCTCAACTACATTACCAAAGAAAAAGAAAGTCCTTGCGTTGTGATCGGCATTGTCAAACAAGCACATGCCAACTCTGTCGATGTGATCCACTCAGTCAAAGAGATTATCGAGCAGCTCAAGGTCGATATTCCCCGTTCTGTCGAACTAACGACCCTGTTCGATCAAGCGAGCTGGATCGAGCAATCTGTCGATGATGTCGAGTTCACTCTCATGACGGCCATTGTCCTTGTCGTTATCGTCGTCCTTTTTTACCTTGGAAAAGTCATCGACACCCTGATCCCGTTAATCGCCCTCCCCCTTTCGATTCTCGGCACGTTTATCCTCATGTTTTTCTATGGCTTTAACGTCGATATCTTATCGCTTCTTGCAATCACCTTATCAGTTGGCTTTCTCGTCGACGATGCCATTGTCGTTCTCGAAAATATCAACCGCCACACGGAACTGGGCAAAACGCCCTGGGAAGCAGCCCTTGTGGGAGCTAAAGAGATCGGCATGACTGTGATTGCCATGACCCTTTGTTTAACAGCTATTTTCATTCCGATGATCTTCATGCCAGGTGTCATGGGGCGGCTATTTCGCGAGTTTTCAATCACGATCGTTACCGCCGTTGTTTTATCTGGATTTGTTTCTTTAACACTAACTCCCATGCTGTGCAGTCGCTTTCTCGCTCCCCACCATCCAGGCAAAAAACGGAATTGGATCGAAAAAACCTCAGACAAACTCAACCATGTCCTTCTTCGCGGGTATCAAAATATGCTCGAGCGCGTCTTGCGCCACCGTTTTCTTACTTTTTCGATCGGAATCGCCTCTGTTGGGATCACCTTGTTTCTTTTTCTCTCTTTGCCAACAACCTTCCTTCCCGACGACGACTTGGGATTTATCGAGGGATTTGGCGTCACTGCTGACTCAACCTCGCCCGATAAAATGCAACAGTACCAAGAAGCTTTATCGGCCATCATTAAAGCCAATCCCAACGTCGATCATCTCGTTGCCATCAACTCAAAACCGAGCAGTAACCAATCGCTCATGTTCATTCGGCTCAAACCCATCGCCGAGCGAAAGCCGATGCCCCTCGTCATCGATGAGCTCTTAGAGGAACTAGCGACTCTTCCCGGCATCCAAACCTTTTTACGCCCGATGCCCCTCATTAGCCTCGATGTTGGCACAAAAATGAGTATGGGCAATTACCAATATGCTTTGCAGGGAATCGACCCCACGACGTTATACCCTGTAAGCGCTACGTTTACCAAAACCCTTTCTCAAACAGCCCCTTTCCGCCAGGTAGCGAGCAATTTGCATGCGAAGGCCTCCTACGTCCAGCTCACGATTGATCGCGACCGAGCCTCAGACCTTAATATCTCGGCAGCTGCAATTGAGCGCACATTTGAGTATGCTTACGCCAATGGGCGCCTCTCGCTTATCAACAGCCTTGCCAACCAATACTACGTGATCATTGAAACCATTCCCAGCGCCTACCACGATCCCTCTGTTCTCGATACCCTCTACGTCTCAGCGCGCGGAGTGACCCCCCTTCCAACGTCGAACCCCTTTGCCACTCCCTCTCCCTTCCCAACCCTTGTCCCCCTTTCTGCTGTTGCACGTTGGGACATTGCAAACGGTCCGCTCGAAATTACCCACATCAACACCCTTCCTGCCGTTACCATTTCCTACGACTTAGAAGGGAACGCCCCTCTTTCAGAAGCTCTTGGCGTGCTGAAAAACCTTTCTGATCACTCCCTTCCTCCAGGAGTCACCGGATTCTCGATCGGCTCTGCCCAGGTTTTCTCCTCCTCACTGAAAAGTCTTGCTTTCCTCTCGCTTCTCACATTGATTGCCATGTATGTCATCTTGGGCATTCTCTACGAAAACTTCACTCACCCACTCACCGTCATGTCAGCCCTTCCTCCCGCTGCGCTAGGAGCGCTCCTGACCCTTATCCTCTTCAACCAGCCTGTTTCCCTCTACTCTCTTATCGGGATCATCATGCTCCTCGGCATCGTCTTAAAAAATGGGATTATGATGATTGATTTCGCCAACACCAAAGTCGAAGAGGGAAAAGATCTAACAACGGCCATCCGCGAAGCCTGCCACCAAAGGCTACGCCCTATTCTCATGACAACTTTTGCCGCCATGATGGGCGCTCTTCCCATTGCACTGGGCATTGGCGGGTTAACAGCGCAGTCGCGCCGTTCTTTGGGCCTTGTCATTGTCGGCGGGCTGATTTTCTCTCAAATTCTCACTCTCTTTTTCACTCCTATTGTCTTTATCTTCCTTGAAACGGTACGTGAGAAAATCAAAAGGAAAAAAAAGGCGTAAGTCTAACAAAAAGAACTGTTTATTGAACCATTCGGCATAAAAACCTCCCAAAAAATTAG
>CAYTIT010000029.1:0-10528 GCA_964437975.1 uncultured bacterium | reverse complement strand
ACCAGCCTGTCAAGCTGGAAGTTGCGGGTTCGAGTCCCGTCTCTCGCGATTTTTATCGAAATCCGCCGCCGCCACCCTCTTCTTCAAATGAGGAATGAGAGGCGAAAAAATATCCCTTCTTGAAAAAGGTGGGATGTTTTAATTTAAACTTGTCTAAAGACTTAACCGCAGGGCATGCGGGAAGCAACGCTTGCGTGGATAGCGTGCATGCGGAGGGCTTGTGCGGATCGCAGCCGTCAAAGGCCTCTTCGTGAGGACTCTTGTGGCTAAAACCAAGCTTGGTCCTCTAAGGGGCTATCGCCGGGCAAACACCTGTAGGAAGTAGCGAGTTTACACCTACTGGTAAGGTGACAACTAAAGCAACAAACGCGAACACAAGCACACTTAATTATTATGGTAGCAGCACAGCGCTCATCTCGCACCCGAAAGCAGATGATTATTTCCTATTTTTGGATGATTGTTGGCTCTTTTCTCGCTGCGCTGTCTATTCGCGTGTTCTTATTCCCGAACGAGCTCATTGATGGTGGTATCATTGGTATCGGGATGATTTTAACGCGACTGACATCGCAAACGCTGTTTCCCCTCTACTTTTTTGTTTTAACGCTTCCTTTTGTTTACCTTTCCTACCGTTTCATCAGGCGTACCTTTTTTTTGCAAATGAGCGTTGCCGCTTTTTTGTTTGCCGGCTTTTTAAGCTTGCTTAACGCTGTCCCCCCTTTGCCTTTAAGCGAACTGGAAACGATTGTTGTGGGCGGTGCCGTTTTAGGTATTGGTGCAGGGTTGGTGATTCGTTCAGGGGGCTGCCTCGATGGAACGGAAATTTTGGCGATTATTATCAACCGCCGTTGGGGGTTTACTGTTGGGCAAGTCGTCTTGGCAATCAATATCGTGATTTTTGCTGCGTATGGAATGTTGTTTCGCGATTGGCATATTGCCTTTAGTTCGCTCCTGCTCTATGTTGTCGCTTTCAAGATGATGGATATCGTCATCGTCGGCCTTGATGAGCTCAAGTCGGTCATGATTATTTCTCAAAAGTCAGAAGAGTTGACGAAGATTATCACCGAAGAACTGGGGCTTGGCTTAACTGTGATGTATGGGCGAGGTGGCTACTCTGGTGATGAACAAGAAATTTTGTTTGTGATTGTCGAACGCCTTGATTTAGCCGACTTAAAGGAAATTGTGTTGAGAGAAGATGCGACTGCATTTGTCGCGATTGAAAATTTGCACGAAGTTGTCACAGGGAAACAGGCAAAAATGCCCGTGAAGAAAAGGTCGCGACGTGCCAAACAGCCCAAAAAAAGAAAAGCAACTTCTAGATAACTTAGATAGACCGATGGCCTGAGCCTCCCTTTCGATTGATCCGGGGAACGCTAGGACGCGTCAGAGAGTAAGTATGGCAACACCAAAAGGCTTTCTTTTTGATGAAGAGGGGCGGCGTGCGCTTAAAGAAGGGCTCGATCAGCTCGCACGTGTTGTGAAGGTGACATTAGGCCCAAAGGGGAAAAATGTCGGCGTGCAAACCGCACATGGTGCGCCTAGCATGACAAGAGATGGGTATCGAGTAGCAAGAGCTGTTGATCTCAAAGATCCTTATGCCAATCTTGGCGTGTCTCTTGGCAAAGAGGTGAGCCGCACGATCAAAGAAAAGATCGGCGACGGCACAACAACGGGAATTTTAATTTTGCAGGCGCTTGTTGCTAACGGGTTGCGCTGTATTGCAGCAGGAGCAAGCCCACTACTTGTCGCTAAAGGGATGGAAAAAGCAGGTGTGAAAGTTCTCGCTGCAGTCGATCAAATGTCTTCTGCTGTAGATTGCCCTGAGCTTATCGAATATTTAGCGACAGTTTCCGCTGGAGGCGATCATAAGATAGGGCAGACTATTTCTCGGGCTTTAGACCAAGTAGGGCCGGCGGGGTTGGTGACAATTGAAGAAACAACGAAGCGAGAAACAAAGATCGAGTATGTCAACGGGATGTCCCTTGAAAGTGGGTATGTTAGCTCGTATTTTTGCACCGATTCACATGCGATGATTGCCGATCTACGCGATGTCGACTGCTTTCTAACTGACCAAAACATCACCTCTGTCCAAGATATTTTGCCCATCCTACACGATGTTGCCAGCGCAGGGCGATCACTCCTTATTATCGCACGCGATATTGAAGCAGACGCTTTGTCGACGTTAGTGATGAACAAATTGCGCGGTATGTTGAAGGTGTGCGCAATCAAGGCGCCTGGTTTTGGAGAGCAGCGCAACGAGTGGCTAGAAGATATCGCAACGATAACAGGGGCGACAGTGATCGCAGGCGCTAAAGGAATGGAACTGAAAAATAGTGATCCAGCTTCCCTTGGCTATGCCAGCAGCGTGAAAGTGAGCAAAGAGCAAACAGTGATTGCCGAAAGTAGAGGGAAAAAAAAGGCGATCCATTGCCGCATTGCCGAACTTAAGGGGCGGTTGGCTAAGACAAGCGACCAACGAGAGCAACGTTATCTCGAAAAGCGGGTCGGCAAGCTAAGTGGAGGTGTTGCTGTGATCCGCGTCGGGGGAACAACTGAAAGTGAAGTCAAACAAAAAAAAGAACAGTTTAAGCAGAGCTTGCAGGTGACAAAAGCTGCGCAAGCAAGTGGCTATGTTGTCGGAGGGGGAATTGCTTTACTGAAAGCGAGCCAATCGGTGGTTGCGATGTCATTGACAGGTGATGAAAAAATCGGCGCGCAGATTGTCGTTAAAGCGTGTCGAGCACCCTTTTTAGCTCTTGTTGAAAACAGCAGCTATGATCAGGCGCTTTGTCTTGCGCAAGTGTTAAATGGTAGCGCAAATAGCGGGTTCAATGTCATTTCCGAAAAAGTCGAAGACTTAATTCTCGCCCATGTTGTCGACCCTACAAGTGTTGCTAAAGGGTGTTTTATGCACGCGCTTTCGGGCGCTAAAGTCGCTTTGACGTCGAATGTCCTCATCGTTGAGCGCGATTGACGAAAAATACCTCTTCTTGAAAAGGTTGCAATGTTGTATACCGGGCCGTGATCTAAAAATCGAATGAAGAAGACCCAACGTGAAACATCTAGCGATCCTATGCTGTGGAGGTATTGGCGATAGCTTATTGATGATGATCGCTGCGCATCAGTTCAAAAAAGAGGGGTACGCGGTGACGTTATTTGGCGAGTCCACAGGGCTCGTCGCACCGTTGTTTGAGGGATATCGCTTTTTGCCTAAGGCTTCTTTTTCCGCTACTCGTCTGCTAGAGCATAGCCTCAAGCCCTTTGACCTTGTGATTGTCCAAAACGATCACTCAGCGCTAGCTTACGCTTTGTTTGAATTGCGTGAGCGCCATCCACAGCTGCCTATTCGCTTTTTTTTCCCGACTTTTTGCTCGAGGGCGCAAGCTGGTGACTTTCTCTTTGATCGCCGGCAGCCTATGGCGACAAACATCGCCCAAGCGACGGCATCACTTCTTCAAAAGAGCGCTATCAAGACAAATGGCTTACTTCTCCCTGCTGGAAAGAACTACCGTTGTTACCCACGCCGTGTGGTGATTCATCCAACGAGCAAAAAAAAAGATAAGGTATGGGCAAAGCAGTCTTATATGCAGTTAGCCATTCGGTTGCAGCAACAAGGCTTTTCCGTTACTTTCACCGTTAGCCCCGCTGAAAGAAAAGAGTGGCTGTTTGTAGATACAAGGGGAATGGCTCTCCCTTTGTTGCCTACGCTGTGCGACACAGCTGCTTACTTTTACGAGTCGGGGTTTTTTATCGGCAACGATTCGGGCATGGGGCATTTAGCCTCGAATTTAAATATTCCAACCTTAACCGTTGCAAGTCATTTGAAAGGGGTCAGGTTGTGGCGCCCCGACTGGAGTGCAGGAGCGTTAGTTGTTCCCCGTTTTCCTTTGCCAAACTTTAAAGGCATCGGTTGGCGTTTTCGCGAAAAACACTGGAGCCGCTTTGTCTCAGTCAAACGCGTGTTGCAGGCGTTTAGTCGCCTTGTTGCTCTTCAGCATGAGGGCGGTCAACAGGTGGCTCGTTGAGCATCAAATCAAAACGTCCTTTTGCTTGGAGGAAGTGATTATGGTCTGTTAGCTCGTTGACGTGCAGGGGAACAGCGGTAATATACCCTTGTTTTAGGAGCGCAATGTCACTTTCCTCATGTTCATCGCAATCGGTTCCCGCCCCTTCAAGCCAATACACTGTGTGATTTTCTGTTTGCATGTTTTTCGTGGGAGTTTCAATCCAGGTACTTTTTCCCTGGCGCGCCATTTTATAACCCTTGATTTCATTTTCGGGTAAAGCGGGGAAGGTCACATTGAGAAAAGTTCCTTCAGGAAGGGGGTGCTCGACCAAATAGTCGACAATTTGAGGAATAAACTTTTTAACCTGGGGAAAAGTGGGCGTTTCGTCAAAATAGGAAAATGCGATGCCGGGAATACCGCTATGAACAACCCCTTGAATAATACCGCCGATAGTGCCACTGTAGAAAACATTGCGTCCGGCGTTAGATCCGTGGTTGATTCCAGAAAAGATAAAATCAGGCCGAGATGGTAGGAGGGTAGAAAGGGCAAGACGGACGCAGTCGGCAGGAGTACCGCCGACCTTCCAAGCAGGGGTTCCAGGATATAAGTCAACGACCTCGGCACTTAGCGGGCCTCCCATCGTCACCGCACCTCCAAAGCCCGACCGTTGCTCTTTAGGAGCTGCAATAAACAGATCGGCCTTATCTTTGAGGGCTTCCCAAAGATAGCGTAGCCCAGCCGAGTGAATGCCATCGTCGTTAGTGAGTAGAATTTTCATCATCCTCCTGTTGTTAATTTGGTCTTCTGTTCGCATTTTATCTTTGAGCCGATATAAATCGCTAGGCTGCTACACAAAAAAGCAACAGGGAGTGCGGCGGTGATTGTATCAGAAAGATAAAACCATAGGTTGACAAGTAAGCCTCCTGTTAAAATGCCAGCCCAGGCGCCATATTTTGTCGTTTTTTTTCCAAAGAGCGCAAAAATAAGAAGGGGGCCAAAAGAGGCGCCTAGCCCTGCCCAGCCATAAGCAACGAGTTTGTAAATGCTGCCTTGCCCGATTCTAAGGAGTGCCAGTGTGTAGACAAAAAGAGCGACGATAAGAATAAAAGCGCGCGAGATCCACAGAAGCTCTTTTGAACCCGCAGTTTTGCGCCACATCCTTTTGTAGACATCTTCGGTCAAACTCGAAGCGAGGACAAGCATTTGGGAGTCCATCGTCGAGAGTGTGGCAGCTAAAATAGCGCAAAAAATAAAAGCGCTAATCATCGGGTGAAATGACTCTTTGACCATGGTAATAAACACATATTCGGGATTGGCCAGCCCCGCTGGAAAAAAAGCAACGCCGACAACGCCGATACATCCCGCAGCGCTTAAAGCGATCACTTGCCACGTCATTCCAACGGCCATCGATTTACGCAATTGGGAAGCTTTTTGGATTCCCATGAATTTTGTGGCAATGTGGGGCTGGCCAAAGTAGCCGATTCCCCAACTGAGAAGGAGGAGCAACAACGAGGATAAGGTATGGCCAGAGTGGTGGTTGGGAAGGAAAGACAAAGAAAGATCGCGCCGGGCAAAAGCCGTTTCAATGCCGGTCCAGCCACCTATTTTCGGGAAAAGGAAAAAGGGGACAATGATGACGACGCCGAGAAGAAAAAGGGCTTGAAATGAATCGACCCAAGCTAACGTGCGGTAACCGCCAATCAATAAGTAAAGAGCGACTAAGCAAAGGCCAATTGTCATACCGACCACATAGTCAATGTTAAAGAGAATCGAGATAATATCTCCCATCGCAATCGCGCCAGCTGTCAGATAAACAGTATAAAAAATAAGCGACATCACAGCAGTAAAAAGGCGAATCGTTCCTGATGTGTCGTGAAAACGGCTTTCAAAGAACGACGAAAAAGTGACGCTATTATACTCTTCGGTTTTAACTCGGATTCTAGGAGCAATCAGTTGCCAATTGAGAAACATAAACAGCAATAAGCCGACAGCAAACCAAGCGCTAAAGAGCCCTTCGGAAAAAATTTTTCCGGGGAAAGCCATAAAGAGCCAGGCGCTCATATCGCTTGCATGTGCCGACAGCGCGGTCAGGTAAAAATTAAGCGATCGCGCACCGATTAAAAAGTCACTTGCTGTTTGGTGGCGGCGTGCGGCGCGGATACCAATAAAAAACAAGATAGAGACATAACAAATAATAGAAAAAATTTCTTCAATAGAGGTCATTTATCTAGAGCCTTGTTTGATCCATAGTGGTGAGCTGCAAGTGCCAAGTTGCTAGCAGCGTGGGGAAAAGAACGCTCAATCACGCGGAGCAATTGCTTCACCTCTTGTCGTTTTGACTTTTGGCCGATGGGACATTGGCACGTCATCCGCGCAAACCCATAGGCCTTGGCAAAAGAGGTGATGGCATCCTCAGAAATATAAATCAGCGGGCGGATAATCGTCACCCCATAATCGTGCATCGGGATTTTCGGAAGATTGGCAGCAAATTCGCCCTTATGCAACAAGTTGAGCAAAAGAGTTTGCACGCTATCATCGCGATGGTGGCCAAAAGCGACAAGAGGCGCCCTTGCTTCTTTTGCCGCCTCAAAAATCAAGGTTCTCCGTTCGCGAGAGCAACGATAGCAAGCTAAGGTCTCTTTTTTTTGAGTTGATTGTCGCAAGATGAGCGGAACCGAGAGTTGAGCGCACATCTTTTGCAAAAAGGGGATTTGAACACCTGCACCACATGAAAATTCGCCTGTGACATGAATAGCGACGAGAGGGCAATCGGGAAAGCCACGACCGAGAATGGCCTTGAGTAGAAAAAGGAGCGTCAAACTGTCTTTTCCGCCACTTAAAGCGAGGGCAATCGTACACTTTTTTTCAATGAGGGCAAAATCGAATAGCGCCTTCCGGCAGCTACTTTCGAGTTTTTTCCCGATCCCTGTCCAGGGGGGAGTTGGAAGAGGAAGAGCTGCAGTCATAGAGTGAGGAGAATGAGAAGAAAAAGATTTCATGGAAAAGAGGATAAGCAGTTTAACGATAAACTGCAATTCGACCAGAAAACGAAAAATAAATAAAAGAAGACACTTTACCGGTCGCGCTTCAAACATCGGGTGTTTGCTTTGTAGATCAGAGGGACTAGCGCAAAAATAGAACAATCACGTATCTTAGAGTTGAACAAGGCGTAGGGGGGGGGAGGTGTTGTCCCATGTAGCAGATAGAGGTAGACCGCTTCTGATCGGCATACGGACGCGCCTTGTGGTTTTTTTGAACATTTGCTCACAAGTATGAGATCTTTTTGGCAACATGCTTTAGCTTGAAAGCCAAATGTATCGACCTATCCCTTGTGGGTTTTGCATAAGCAATCAATCTTAGAAGTCCACCTCTTTTTAAGGGGGTTGGGCATATCACAGGGTTTTAAATCATTATATGATGAAAAAGTGTGGCCGAAACGATCCCTGTCCTTGTGGATCGGGGAAAAAGTACAAAAAATGTTGTGGGCAAAAAAAGAGCCTTGCTCAGCGTTCTTTTTCGCAAATCACAACACAAAAAGAGGGAAACCTCAGTAGCGTTCAGCAAAAAACCATGCGTGTTTCAACAAATCAAAACCCAGATAAATTGGCGAGTTTAAAAAAACGCGTGACAAAAAACCTTCCCTAAAACGCGTTGCTTTGCTCTTTATACCGCCTTTTGAATGACGATTGGTCTAGATTATTTTCTTGTGCAAAGAAGGCTTTGAGGACGCATTGGAAAATCAATCTGTTTGCCGAGAACAAGCGAGCCAAGGCCAAATAACAGCGCTGCTGTAGATAAGGCGGTGCCAACATAGGGGATAAGGGTTAACCCAAAGTAGAGAATTAAAAGAAAAGCAAAGAGCCATTGAGGGTGGGAGGTCCACTTCCCTTTTGAAATAAGGCGTTTTTTCAACCAAAATAAAGGAAGGAGCTTTGCTGTATAAAACCCTAGAATCGTGACCGAAAGTAGTGCTAGCGCAAAAGGGGTTCCTAAAATCGTCATCAAAAGCAACAAGCAGCTCAAAGGAAGTAACGTCAGCACGACAATGCCAGCAATAAGGGCTTTCATTGGTTGGTGGTTAAGAACATAGGTGGCGCGTTCGATCCGTTTTGGAAAATAACGGAGCACAATGAGCCCAATCACCAAGCTATACACGAAATTCATCAGCAAGCCAGCGAGCTTCGAACCCATCTTAAGCCCTTTGACCCATTTTTTTTGAAAGAATCTTGAAAAAAGAGAAGGGTGATGAGTGATTTTTCCTTGAATAACAGCGTCTTTAGAAATAAGAGCGGGCTGGTCGCTCCAATAGGCAAGAGCGCCTTGAATCTTGGCTTTTGAAGTGATCCGTAGGTGACCGACCGATGCTCGGATATTATTGCCAATCGTACCCGAAACACGTGCGGTGGAAGCGTGAAGGCGAACATCATGGCGAATGGTTGAATCGATCGAAGCGTTGCCTGCAAAAATCGTCGCATTTAAACCGATATCAGCCTTAGGGCCTAACTCGAGGTTGGCTGCGAGGATAGAGAGGTTGCGAGAGGCAACGCCATTCACTTCGACTTGGGCACCTAGAACGCGGATCGAGTTGGTCACAATGCCATTGACTGTGACACTCGCGCCAATGGCTAAAAGATCTCCATTGATCGTTCCGTCGATAAAAATCTGCTTTCCTAAAACATAAAGATCGCCGTTAATTGTTCCAGAGACTTCAATGACATCGCCCGATAAAAAAAGATCTTGATTAATGACACGCGTCGTTGGGATAACAACAGATTCGGCATCATCTTGGTCTGCAGCTGCTAATGCGCCCCATAAGGCAATCAAAACCAAAGCGTATCTTATAAAATCATTCATCTGGGCTTTTGAAACATCAAGCTTTGTAAGCAGAACCTAACCGGTCTACCGAGCGCAACTCAAGAAGCGGGATCGGTCGAGTTAGCCACTTTGCATCGTGAGCTTTTTTCTTTACCTTCCCTCTCAGGGTGTGGTGCGCATGCGGCGCTGTCTAAGTAGCGGTCTTTTGCTTGACGCCGCTTTGTAAATAGCATCATTTGTCGTAAAACGATTGTTTCCAATTTTTGGCTGCATAACGCGACACTGTGTTTTTCTTCTTGAACAAACAGCAGCTTTTCAAGTTGGCTAAGGTGGCATAAATAGACTGAAGGGTGATAGCTGAGTGCAGGGTCGACGTTGCGTGGCACACCTAAGTCAAAAAGTAATGTGCGGTTTTTTCCCCGTTTAACACCTTTTCCTTCTTTCAACACGTAGGTGCTATGTTGAGTCGCACAGATGACAACATCGTAAGTTTGCCACTGGGGTAAAATCGTCCAATCGAGAATCGCAACGCCTGAAATATGTGCTGTCTGCGCGCGCGTACACAGGGCAAGTGCGCGGCATCCCTTGGCTTGTAAAAACGAGGCGATTGTGCGATTGAGCCTCGAATAACCAACAAGGAGAATCGAGGCTGTTTTTAAATCTGTTCCAAGCCATGACGTTGTTTTTTCAATAGAGCGAGGAAGCTCACTATCGCGAGGGTATGCGAGATAAGAATTGCGCAGCGCTTTACCTGTTTTGAGCGCCTTTTGGAAAAGGTAGTGCAAATCGTGGCGCAAAGAAGTTTGTTTTCGGCGCCGTTCATAAGCGAGTTTAACTTGGCGTTGAATTTCGCTTTCACCGAAAATGGCGCTATCCATACCCGTAATCACACGCCCTAAATGAAAAAAACACTCTTTGCCAAAATAAGAATAAAGGGCATAAGACGTTGCGCTTAAACCGCGGCTGTTGAGCCGTTGCAAAATATAGGCGTGTGTACTGGCTAGTTGGTCTGATGAGAAGTAGAGTTCAACGCGGTTGCAAGTGAGAAGAAGAACACTATCTGGAATGCGAGTGGTAGGGGTATCAAACTCGCTTTGAAAGGCACGTGCGAACTGTTCGCGTACCAAAAGAGATCTCGACCGATGATTGATACCGATCACGCCAATTTGCATCATGAAGATCGCTACCGCTTACTGAATTGCCCGAAAAACTATATATAAAGGAAAGTTTAGTAGTCATCAAATAAAAATTCTTTGATGAGCTCTGGATGAAACCCTTTTCGAGACAGCGTGCGAAACATTTTTGCTTTTAATTTGCCATCTCGCTGAGTGGCTGTCGGCCACTGTTTAGCAGCAAAATGGTGCAACGCCTCTTTTTCTCTTGAGAACGTGAAGAGGGTATCGAGCGCTTTTTTTGCCGCCACTCCGCCTCCTTTACGGGCGAGGAACTCGGCAATTTTTCTTTTTCCCCAGCCGGCCTTGATTTTTACCTCAATGAACCGCTGATAGAGCGCTTCATCGTCGATATAGCCCAAACGGCGGCATTCGGCGATCACAGCTTGGATAGGCTCTTCTCCGAGCTCTTTAGACCTGAGCTTAGATGCGAGCTCAGCGCTAAGGTAGCTCCGTTGAGCTAAAAGCGAGTAGGCGTAGCTGCGGGCGACTTTGATCTCTAAGGTGTTAAGAAGAGTCGCTAGTTCTTTTTCTGAG
>CAYTIT010000028.1:0-11146 GCA_964437975.1 uncultured bacterium | reverse complement strand
ATCATCTCCGCATAGGTACGGCATGCCGTATCAAAACCAAACGATGTTTCTACAAAGGCGTTTTGCAAATCGCCATCAATCGTTTTTGGCACGCCGATCACGCGCGTTGGGCACTCGTGAGCTAAAAAATATTCCGCGAGAACAGCGGCATTTGTATTCGAATCATCTCCACCAATAACGACAACTCCATCAAGCCTTAAAGCCTGAACCTCGCGCAATGTCTGGTGTAACTGATCGTCTGTCTCTATCTTTGTACGCCCAGAGCCAATCAGATCAAATCCGCCTAGATTGCGGTAGCGCGCAATGTGGTCTTCAGAAAGCGACCTAACTTGTCCCTCGACCATCCCTTGAGGGCCATCTAAAAAGCCGTAAAGCTCTGCTTCGGGGTGGTACTCTTTTAAACTATCGAATAGTCCCGCAATGACATTGTGTCCGCCCGCAGCTTGCCCGCCTGATAAGACAACACCAACACGGAGCTGTTTGTTTGCGCCCCGTGCGCCTTTTTTTGCGTGAACAATAGGGCGGCCAAAAGTTTGAGGAAACAGTTCTTGGATCGCAGCCTTATCTTTTACCGCCGTTGTCGCCTCACCCTGATGAAAGGTAAGCGAGCTTAGATCTTGCAACGGCTGCGGCACGGTCGGCTTATAGCTCAACCTATCAGCTTCTAGTGGGCTAACTCGATTAAAATGACTCATCCGCGTGTCCTTTAAATGAAGCTCCTTATCGACCGATCGCGCTTCAAGAACCGGTAGATACTCAAGTCAATATACAAAACGCCCACTTTCATCTCAATCTGTTCAACGGGAAGAAAATTCCCGTCCCTCTTTTTAAAAAATTTCTTGGGCAAGCGCCTATTTCGTCCGAATAGATGAAATAAGGCTAAAAAATGTAAATTTTTCAGCTTTTCTCTTTGATTTTCCTGTTGCATATAGTATAAAATCGTTCCCATGAAAGAAAAATCTTTGCGCCTTTTAGGAATCGACTACGGTGACGCCCGCATTGGACTTGCCTTGTCGGACCCAAGTCAAACGCTTGCGTCTCCTTTTCAGGTTGTGCGGACCCAAAAAAATCTAACCGACACCGTTGGCGCGCTCTTAGAGGCGACACAAGCGTACACCTTTGAGAAAATCGTCGTCGGCCTTCCCTTGCTTTTATCTGGCAAAGAGAGTGCAATGACCACGTCTGTGCGGACATTTGCCACCTTTTTAGAAGAAAAAAGTGGCCTTTCTGTCATCTTACAAGATGAACGCCTTACATCGCGTGAAGTTGAGCGCGTTCTTAAGGCAAGTAACCTGAAGCGGAAAGCGCGCGCGCGTCATCTCGATACGTTAAGCGCAACACTGATCTTGCAAACTTACCTCGACGCAAGCCGGGTCAAAGTCCCCTAAGAAAAAGGTACAAAATCAACGCAAAGGCCGAAAAGCAAAACCACAACTTTTTTGAGTCTTGTCGCTGCCAAGCAGCAAGTACATGGCGAAGAATCACAAGCGCCGCGTAGCCAAAAAGAGCTGAAAAAGCGACAACCATGATAATTCTAACTAGCAGCCAACCAATATAATGTCCCATAAGCCCATCTCGCATGTGTATATCTAGACTTTTTCACGCATACACTAGACCCCTTTTCTAAATCAAGAAAGACTTATGATCGACTGATGCTCGAGTTGCGCCCGGTATAAGGGCAAAAAGAACAACCCGCTTGTTGAATCGCCATCGGTAGAGTAAGAAGGGTTGGCATATATTTCGCCTACAAGCTATCTTGAGGTCAAAAGAGGTTTTTGCCACGCGCTTTATGCACCCTTTTGAAGAAATAGACCAAACTTACCGCAACTTAGACCCGTGCATTGCCGTCATTTTTGGCGCGACCGGCGACTTGACAGCGCGCAAGCTGATGCCAGCCCTGTACAATTTAAAGCGCGAAGGAGGCCTGCCAACTCACTTTGCCTGTGTTGGTTTTGCGCGCAGGGAAAAATCACCCGAAGCTTTTCAAAGCGAAATGCAAACGGCAGTCGCGCAATTTTCACGCACCCAGCCGGTGGATGCCTCGATCTGGGCCTCGTTTGCACATCAACTCTACTACCACCAATCGGAGTTCGATAACGACGCAGGGTATGAAGCGCTCAAAGAGAGGTTAGATCAACTCGATGCCAAGCACGGCACAAAAGGGAACCGGGTCTATTACCTATCGACGCAGCCGAGTTTTTTCACAACAATCATCCAAAAACTCAAACAACATCAACTCATCTACTCTACAAAAGACCGCGAGCAAAAGTGGTCACGCGTCATCATCGAAAAGCCCTTTGGCCACGACCTTAGCTCTGCTGTTGAACTCCAAAACCAGCTCATGCAGTGTCTAACCGAAGAACAACTCTATCGAATTGACCACTACTTAGGTAAAGAAACAGTTCAAAACTTAATGGTGTTCCGCTTTGGCAACGCTTTGTTTGAAAACTTATGGAATCACCGCTATATCGACCATATTCAAATGACAGTTGCCGAGGATATCGGCATCGGTAAGCGGGGCCATTTTTATGAAGAGCAAGGCCTTGTCCGCGACATCATGCAAAATCACATGATGCAACTGTTATCGCTCATCGCAATGGAACCTCCTGTTAACCTCAACCCCGATTCGATTCACGATGAAAAGGTCAAGGTTTTAGAAGCAATCCGCCCCTTTTCACACGATGACTTTACCTCTTGCGCTGTACGCGGTCAATATGGAACCGGCTTCATCAACGGCGATGAGGTGAAAGGGTACCGCGAAGAAGATCATGTTTCGCCAAGCTCAACACGTGAAACCTATGCAGCGATTAAACTGTTTATCGACAGCTGGCGTTGGCACCGCGTCCCTTTTTATTTGCGCGGGGCAAAACGCCTTCCCAAAAGGGCAACAGACATCGCCATCATTTTTAAAAACCCCCCCGCTATTTTATTTCAAAAAAAAGACACAAAGCACGAATCGAATGTATTAACCATGCGCATTCAACCCAATGAAGGGATTGGGCTCAAAATCAACGCCAAAGTGCCCGGGCCAAGTAGCCCTATTCAACCGGTGACGATGGACTTTCGCTACGGCGCCTTCTTTGGCTTAACGCCGCCCGATGCCTACGAACGCCTCCTTTGCGATTGCATTGCCGGCGATAACACGCTCTTTGCTAGACAAGACGAAGTGCTCCACTCATGGAAATTTTTTACGCCGCTGTTAAGCTACTGGGAAAAGCAACCCCCTGCTGATTTCCCCAACTATGCCGCAGGAAGCTGGGGGCCGCAAACCGCCGATCAACTGATGCAAGAAGGGGGGCGCACATGGCGCCTTATTTAAGAAGACGAAGTCAAACCCTAGATGAGTAGCGATGTCCTATATTGTTCATCCCGCTGATATTGAAGCTAAGCTCGCGACAATTTGGAGCTCTTTTCAGGCAACCAACAAAATGCGCGCGTGCCTTTTCAACCTCATCGTCTATGCTGAGCGAAAAGAACGGGCCGAGTACTTGACCGCCATTTCGCAAAAAGTGATCGAAAAATTTCCCTCGCGTGTCCTCTTCATCACCTACGATGCTTCCTCACAAGCTTCAGAAGTCAAGACAGCTGTCTCTGTTTTGACAGCCGAAGCGGGTGCTCATGTGATTGCGTGCGATTTAATTGAAATCGCCGTCTCGCCAACAACGCGTGCGCGCATCCCCTTTATGCTTTTGCCTCATATTCTCCCC
This sequence comes from uncultured bacterium, assembly GCA_964437975.1. Classification (GTDB taxonomy): domain Bacteria; phylum Chlamydiota; class Chlamydiia; order Chlamydiales; family Simkaniaceae; genus JBCCHO01. Next base: position 7,439 of record CAYTIT010000028.1, on the reverse strand, counting down.
GATCTCCCCATTTACGTCGTTTACGGCGGCGACCCCACCCAAGAAAGTGCTACCTCCCGCCAACTCGAGAGGCTCGCTAGCCGCATCATTTTTGATTCAGAAGAGACCCCCGATTTGACCTCTTTTGCCCAAGCTGTTGTCGCTAAAAAGGAAAAACAAGCACTCGATGTTGCAGATCTTAATTGGGCGCGGATTGAAGGGTGGCGGCAACTTTTTGCCAATGTGTTTAAGTCTCCCGAAGAGCTCGCTGTTCTTCGGCAAGCCTCGACCATCAAAATTCACTTTAACCACCGCAAAGCGCCAGCTTTCCAACGTATTCATATCCAATCTGTTTACCTCCAAAGTTGGCTAGCGGCCCAACTCGGTTGGAAATTGACCGGCTATGAAAAAAAGGGCGATGAACTCTTTTTCTCCTACACAGCCAACGAGCACACCATCGACGTCACCCTCGTTCCTAAACACATGCCGCGCACCTCACTCGGGCGCCCTTTAAGTGTTGCCATTCAAACGCGCGCAAACATCAACTACCTTTTCAAGCGCCAAGACAACTGCCCTGATCACGTGCTGATTGAGAAATCGACCCCCTCGTTTTGCTCGCTCCCAACAACATTTATTTTTGAACAAGATGTTTCTGGTAAATCTCTTGTAAGTGAAATTTGTAAAAAAGGAAGCAGTTGGCACTATGTCACGATGTTATCTCAACTAGCTCAACTTCAAACTCAAGGGATTTTGCTATGAACCAAAATACCCATTTTTTTTCCTGGGATACTCGGCGAGACATTGCCCACCCGGGTGATTTTGACGAAACACTGTCTTTTTGCGCTGAACATTTTGTCAGCTGTGCAAAAGAAGCGATCAAAATGCACGGCTTTTTCACCGTTGCGCTTTCTGGAGGTTCGACGCCCAAAGCACTTTATGCCAAGGTCAGCCACCCCCCCTACTCAAGTGAAATTGATTGGAGCAAATGCTTTCTCTTTTGGAGCGATGAACGGGGCGTCCCACCGACCGACCAAGCGAGCAACTTTTGGATGGCGCTCGAAGCGGGCTTCAAATCTGTCTCGATCCCCGTCGAGCAAGTGTATCGAATGGAAGCCGAAACAGATATTGCCACGCACGCGGCTGAATACGAACAAACCATCAAATCGATCCTCGGCCAGCGCCCTTTTGACTTGTTAATGCTCGGTGTCGGAACAGATGGACATACCGCTTCGCTTTTCCCTCAAACGCCTGCATTGAAAGAAACAGAAAAGTGGGTTGTCGCCAACCCCCTTCCCAAAGGGAAAGGTGAACGGATGACACTCACATATCCCTGCATCAACCGCTCAAACAACATTGTTATTTACGCCCTTAGCAAAGAAAAAAAAGATATTGTCGAAAAGGTGTTTTTACATCCTGAAGGCGACTCTTTTCCCGTGTCTAAAGTGGGATCGCCAACAAGCAAAGCGCTATGGATCGTCGATTCAGAAGCGGGTAAATCCCTTTTTGACCACTTACCTGCTGAGCGCAAGTGACCGAAAGGCTAACACCTTCAGGTAGAGGAAAAGTTCGAGGCGCGCGCGAGGCACGCTCTAGATCATTATCCCCTTATCGATTATACTTCTCCTCATGAATGTCCTTGGCATCGAAACAACCTGCGATGAAACTGCTGTTGCTCTTGTGCGCAAGGGAACCGTCATCCTTGCTCAAAAAGTTGCGTCCCAAGCAAAGCTCCATGCCGCTTATGGAGGAGTTTTCCCCGAACTCGCTTCACGCGAACACATCGACCATCTCCTTCCGCTTATCGAGCACACGCTGAGCGCAGCCAACCTGACACCTAACGACATCGACTTGATTGCCGTCGCTCACGGGCCAGGATTGATGGGATCGCTATTGATCGGAACAACTGCAGCGCAAACTCTTGCTTTAGCCTGGAATAAACCTCTCATTGGGGTTAATCATGTCGAAGCCCACCTCTATAGCGCCCTCATGGATGAAGCGGCTTCTTTCCTCTTTCCTGCGCTCGGCGTCGTCCTGTCTGGGGGGCACACCTTTCTCGCTCAGATGACAAGTCCGATTGATTACCACCTCATGGGAACAACAGTCGATGATGCCGTAGGCGAAGCCTTTGATAAAGTCGCCTCGCTACTCGGCTATCCCTATCCTGGAGGGCCTCATATTGAACGGTTAGCACGAGGCGCAGACCCTTTGCGTTACCCTTTCAAAGCGGGTCGCATCAAAAACAAACCCCTCCACTTCTCTTTCAGCGGCCTCAAGACGGCTGTCTATACCGCCGTTAAAAACGCGCCAACGTTAAATGAGCGCGACAAAAAAAACCTTGCAGCGAGTTTTGAGCGCGCAGCACTAGGCGACATCGCGACAAAAATTAACCGCGCAGCGGCTTCCTTTCCCTGCCGCGCTGTCTATTTTGGCGGCGGTGTGACTGCCAACCAGACTTTGCGTACCCTCATGCAACGCCAACCTCTCGGTTGTCCTCTTTACTGGCCACCTCTTTCTCTAACTGGAGACAATGGCGCAATGATCGCCGGCCTCGGCTTTCACCTTTTTCGCGCACAAAGAGCAAGCCCTTGCCACCCCTTTCCCCGGATGGCCCCTCAGCTCTACCGCTCGTGATCGGTATCTACTTGTCTAAAATCAACTTTTCCCCTTAAAATAGGGGGGAAATTGTGTAATGACCGCATTTAGAAAACCCTTTTAACAAGAAAATTTGACTATGGCAAAAAAAGGCGCACGCGAAAAAGTTAAACTTAAAAGTACAGAGAGCCACGAGTGCTACTGGACATTTAAAAACAAAAGAAATACTCCCGACCGTCTTGAAATAAAAAAATATGATAAGACGTTGCGGCGACGTGTCAACTTCAAAGAAGCAAAGTAAACCATCACCTTCCCTTGCGCGATTAAGTCAAATTATTTATACATCGCATGTAAGTTGACCATCGCAAAGATGAAAATGGGATATTCATGCTATTTGAACTCTCTATCGCTAAAAGATATCTCATTCCCAAGAAAAAACGCTTGACGATGTCATTAATCGCCTTGATGTCTGTCGGAGTGATCTCACTCGTCGTTTGGCTTGTTCTTGTTTTTTTGTCTGTAACAGCTGGCCTTGAACAAGGGTGGATCCGTAAACTCACGGCTTTAAACGCCCCTATCCGCATCACTCCAACACCTTGTTATTACGCCTCTTACTACTACCAAGTCGACAGCGTGAGTGCAGCCTCAGACTACACGCCTAAAAATATCGGCGAAAAACAGCGCACCCTTCTCACTGATCCCTATCAAATCGACCACGACCCCGCCCTTCCTGCGCCTTGCCTAAACAACCGCGATCTCAACCCAGACGGCTCACTCAAGGATCTTGTCCATTGCGCGTTTGATGCACTTCACACATCCTCGCACTCTCACGCATTTACCTTTCAAGAGTACGAAATCAGCGCCGCCCAACTTGATCTGCACATAAAACAACTGTCTGATCGAGAAGTTCAATCGGAAAGGTCATCATCTCAACTCTGCTACCTCTCTTCATTTAGCAACCACAATCCCGGCATGCCATCACTCCTTGAGCCTCCCCGCATCGAAGACCTCAATCACCTACTTAAGCTCGCCGCTTTATCTCCCATCGAAATGTGTCGGATGCGCCTTTCGTCTCTTTTTTCGGCTATGACCATCAAGCAAGTCCAAACGACCTCACGCGACTGGCGCCCTCTCCTGACACTTTTGCCAGCTGACTTTTCGCTAGAAGCATTTGCCCAAATCAAAGAAGGGCAGCCACCAACACTTCTTTTTTTACCTCAAGAGCGCGGCTCATCTCTTCCAGGCCACAGCGCAACAATGACGCGCGGCGTGTTGTCGCGCCAGCAAGGCCAGCTCACCTTTACGCTCCCCGAAGGAGGCTCTTACCCTCTCACGAGCAAGGTCACCCTTCGCCTGATGCACCCTCTTTCGATGGAGGCTACGCTCGTTCCGCCAAAGTGGGAAACACTCACCCGATTAAGCGATCTTCTTCTCGATGTCACGTTCACCTTTCAAGGCAAAAAGCAGCAGGGGCGCGTGCGTTGGGAAGAACTCGACATCGCACACGCGACGACACGCACCTTGTTTTCTACAAAGCCCTCTCTTTCTCCTCCTTGGCCCTATACTGTGACATCGACCTCAACTAAGCCTATTGTTTACCTCCCAACATCTGATCAAGCGCGCACGCAAGCCATTGTCGTTCCCCATCGGATGCAAAAATCTGGACTGAAACTCGGCGACCAAGGGTTTTTTTCTTATACAACCACAACGCTAAGTGCCCAGCAAGAACAACGTATCCCCGTTACTGTTGCTGGCTTTTACGATCCGGGAACCATGCCGACTGGCCTTAACTCTGTTTTGACTGCCCCGGCCCTTATACGCGACATCAATTTAGCAACCCAACGAGAAGCTCTTATTCCCTACCCGACAAATGGCATTCACGTTTGGTGTCAGCACCTCAATAAAATTGACACTATTTGTGCGCAGCTACGCGCGGCGTTTGACCAAGCAGGCATTCTTCCCTACTGGTCGATCACTCCCTTTTACCGTTATGAGCTCACTCAAGATCTATTTCAACAATTTAAAAGCGATAAATATATCCTAACATTGATTGCCGCGTTAATTCTTATTGTCGCCTGCACCAACATCATTTCCCTGCTTGTGATTCTCGTCGGCGAAAAAAAGCGCGAAATTGCCATTTTAAGGGCGATGGGAACATCAACAAAGAGCATTGCTCTTGTTTTTACGCTGTGCGGCGCTATGATGGGACTGATGAGCACTTTAATCGGCGCCACTCTTGCTTATTTTACATTGCGTCACATCGATATTCTCGTCCATTTTCTCAGCTTTTTACAAGGACAAGAAGCATTCAACGCCCTTTTTTACGGAAACTCCCTACCGACAACGCTCAGTTTTGATGCGCTCCTTTTCATCCTTATCGCCACGCCCTTGATTTCTCTTTTAGCTGGGCTGATCCCGGCTCTGAAAGCTTGCCGTTCGCGCCCATCAGAAACTTTACGCTCTTAGGTGCCTTATGACTTCCTCCCCGTTAGTAGAAGCCACTAACCTTTCCAAATCTTTCCCTGATATGGGATCGTGTGTCGATGTGTTGCGCAACACATCACTTTTGATTCACCGCGGTGAGAGTCTCGCTATTACCGGCCCTTCAGGAGCGGGGAAAAGCACTCTCCTTCACATTCTCGGCACAATTGAAGCGCCCTCATCGGGAACGTTAACAATCGCGGGCAAAAATGCCTTAGTCGGCGACGTCGCCTCATTGCGCAACAACCACATCGGTTTTATTTTCCAAAACTTCAACCTCCTTCCCGACTACACCACCTTTGAAAATGTGTGCATGCCAGGAAAAATTGGCCGCCGCCCTCTCAACCGCGCGCGCGCGCATGAGCTCCTTGACGCTGTTCATCTTAGCGCAAAAAAAACCACCTTAGCACGCCACCTTTCAGGTGGCGAAAAGCAGCGCGTAGCCCTTGCCCGCGCCCTTTACAATGACCCTGACTTAATTTTAGCTGACGAGCCCTCGGGCAATCTCGATGAAGAGCAGTCGGGCCTTGTGCACGACCTTCTGTTGACGTTGGCAAAAGAAAGGCAAAAAGCCCTTGTCATTGTGACCCACGACCGTGCCCTCGCGCGCCTTTGCGACACGACCTACCTACTGCACCATGCTCATCTAACGCCCCTTCAACGCCATGTGGGGCAATCTTAGTGCCGCTCAGCTCGCGCGGTGTTGCGCGTAGATACCGAACATAACTCAAGCATCGGGTTGTTGCCTTAAATCACGATCGGTCTACAACCTCTTCATAGAGAACACATTGACAAACCCACCCACCTTATTTACCGATTATGATTCAACCATCGGTATATTAATGATTTAATTTTTTTATTCGGTTTTTTAAAAAATTATTTTGGTTGATTTAAATTAACCTTTACTTTAAAATAATTGTAATTATTTTTTAAAAACAATTAAATTCATACGTTGTTTCCATTTTTATACCTATCTTGATTCAAAAATCGGTAGAACAATGCATGTCACTAGAATTATCGTGAGAAAATTATGCCTCTTGATCTTCCCCCTGGACCGTTTACTGCCCAGATTTCAAACCCATCCCACCGCCAATCTAGTGACACAAGAACAAAAATCAATGAAAAGACCAAATCAACCGCACTTTTTTCGAACACTAAACCAGCTGTACCTCTTCCAGATTTTGCCAACATTTTTCTAGATGGTCATATTAAGGATACGCCTTTAGAAGGGAAAAGCTCAATTGATTCATCAGCAAGCGTCTGTTGCACCTTACTTAAAGAAGTGATCAAGGAAAATTTTAACACTGCCCAGGAAAATGACCAGGCTTGTAAAAATTTGCTAAATAGCCTGATTAAGCCATTAACAACCTTACGCTCTCTGGTCAAAAACCTCTCCCAAGAGACTCTTGTTCAAAAAGCCACAACGATCGCTGACCAGGTCAAGAAGTTACACAACGGTCAGTCTCTTCTTATCCCAGGCGGTTCGGCTCAGCATGCCATGTTGTATGAGATCACGCGGTCAACCAACGACACATTCCAAATAACTATTTTCAATACTAAACCATCGCCGTTTCATCATTCTGAGAACACAGGGCGAAAACTAAAATGTTGCCCTTACCTCATCTTTTCTAAGATCCCCAAAAAAGAGCTTTTCTCTAAAAACAACTCGCTCTTTATCCAGATGCTTCAGCCCCTTGTATCAAGTCAAGCGCCTAATGACAACGAGGATGTTTTTTATTTAGGAGTGCTCGCTCCGCGATTTGCAAACTATGTAGACCGTGAACACATTTTAAATAAGGTGTTCATCACACCGCAGCGGGATCAAACGTCTTGTTTTAAAGTGTTGCTTGCTTATCTCCGCGCCAAAGTGATCCAAGACCCCCTTAGTAATCAAGGGAACAACCAAAACACTTTAGTCAGCCAAGGCCTAGCTCTGTACAAGAAAATCCATTTTTTTCTACGCCTTTCTTGCTTTCAGCACGCTGCCGAGCAAAAAAATATTTCCTACCCAGCTCTTAAAAAAGCATTGCAAGTCCTTTGTCGAGAAGCGACAAAAAAACTCGCTGCTCAGATTTTAACTTATGACGAAGCCGTGAAAGCTAAAAACATAAAAGTGCCTTCCTCTCCCCCCCTCTTGAGTGGCACACAACCTAAGCTTCAACCCGACTTCAACATTCCCGCTCGCTCTTCTAACCACCTCCGGTCGTTAATTAAAGCAAGTTTTAATCGAATCAGAACGCCTGCACCATCAGCTGGTCCCTTGTTCGCCTTATTGCCATCGCAGCCTGAAATAAATTGTGACAATTGTCTAGAAAAAATCAGCCAGCTTGACAGACTGATTCCTGTGAGCAATGTCGGCGTTAACCGTGAATTGCTAAAACAGATTG
>CAYTIT010000027.1:9686-11336 GCA_964437975.1 uncultured bacterium | reverse complement strand
TTATGCCTCCTTATTGACCTAACCATTCCATATTTAGCTTGTCTTGAGATAAAAAGGAAGGGGAGGAAGAAATTAGTTGCGCGTAATAACGCTTGAAGTGGGCCGCTAGAAAGGTTTGCTTGAAGTAGCCACAGCGAATCGTAAGATTGGATCCGGAAGAGAGCTGGGTCATCAGATGATCGAGGGCTCGCTGAGGTAAGCGCACGCGTTGGCCTCCCTTTCGAGGGGCAACGGCAAAGTGTGTGGTTCCACTAGCCGTTGTCATGTCAAATGATGTCAATTTGGTGGCATCTGTCGGGAAGGTGTAGTAGTTGAGAAGAAGGTAGCCTCGCATCTCTTTTCCGTGATGCACAAGTTCTAGGGCGATTCCATTGACAGGGTCTTTAGGGGTATAAGACAGAAGTGTGATTGTATGAGCGGGATGGTCGTTTGGAATCACCGTGCAATGCCACGCCGTTTGAGGGGTGCAGCTAGAAAAGAAGGCAATGAGATATGTCGGCCACACTAGGCGGCGCCAAAGATAAAACAAAGACACATGAAAGGGGTTTTTAACGATTGATGTAGTTTTCTAAGAAGAGGGAGACTTTCCCGTATCAGCTGAGGAAACAATAAGGCCGATAGTTGCAGCTGCAATGGTTCCGATTACGACAGCAGCCACTGTTGCATATCGCTGACGACGCGCAGCATCGCTGTCATTTTCAGGCGCCTGCTTCATATCGTCTGGATAGTCGGTGATGACAGGGATAGAAGCGCTATCGGGCGCGTCAGTTTCTAAAGGGGTTGTTTCCTCTAAAGGGGCGGCGCGAAGAGAAGTCACCATCAGTATGAAAAGAAGTGGCAAGGCAAAGAGGCGGACAACGGACATTTTCATAAGATCTCCACAGCATTGAGTCGTAAAAGAGATGTTCGGATCGATTGAATAGCCAATACTTGCCAACAGGGATTTTGATCTTTAAAGGTCGCTGTTAGGTCATTGACAAAGGGTTGCCATACATTGTGCTGAAAAAGGGGATTTAAAAAAAGAGATGACCCTTTTTTTCGATATTTTTTTTGACATACTTTCCATTCGCGTTGAAGCGTAGCGATTTTTGTCGCTAATAAGGCTTGCTGGTTGGGCTCAACGAGCGAGTCAGTGAGCGCTTGAAAGGCGGCGAATGAACGGAAAGAAGCGAGGATTTGGGAACGGACAAGGGGAAAGTCTTCTTTTAATGCCGTGGCTGTTTGAATCAATGCATAACCTTGGTAAATGAGGATCGCCTGCATAATCTTGAGCGCGCCCCACTGACTCTGCTTATCGATGAGAAGGAGACGTGCTGCGCCGCTTTTTGTCTTTAAAGAGCCAATATCTCGATAGCGATGTTGTGGCCGGCGTGCGTAGTTGTTACAAACGGCGCGCAGATAGGTCTCTAAAGAGATGTTGCCCACTTTTTCTATCGTTAAGCTAATAGCAGGTGAAAAAACCTTTTTTTTCGATTGAATAAAACCAATCTTGACTTCGCGCTTGCACAGTTTAGGATCGGAAACAAGCCACCCTTTTGGCGGTGTGAAGTGAGCAAACGGAGTGGAGCAAAAAAAGGGTTGAGACCAGACAAGCGACGTGAAAAAACAGAGAAAACACACACAAGATCTTAGGCAAAAAGGCATCGTTAC
>CAYTIT010000027.1:0-9676 GCA_964437975.1 uncultured bacterium | reverse complement strand
AATCTGAGGTCGAATCGGCGTGAGCATGTGTACTTTGACTGATCACCCCTGCGAGAATGGCAATTAAAGCAGCGAGCCCAAGACCCCATCCGACCATTGACATAGCCACAGTTTTAAATGTTGCGGTGTCTGCTGCATAGCCAAGAGGGCCGCAGTAGTCGTCTTCGTCATTTGCTTCATATTCGCATGGATCGAGCGCATGTGTAGAGGCGTGCAACGTGGGCTTAGAGCAAAGGACAAGACAAAAAGCCAGGGAAAAATAAAAAATCCGTTTCAGACGGGTGAACATAAGTTAAGGCGTGCTCATGGATGTTTTTCAGAAAATCAAAAAGTAATTTTTCACAAAAAAAGGTTTAATGGCAAGGCCGTTTTTTTTCTGCAGAACCTTTTGATCGACCGATCCCGATTTTTGCTCTGCGATCGATCGAGCGCTCTGTGCGAGAATCCTCGGGTTGATATAAAAATTTTTTTTTGCTACTTTTCCGTTTAAAATGAAGAAAACAGAGATGAGTAGACATGGAAAAAGATCGCATTGAGCTTAACCTTGCGCTTGATGAAAAAGCCCGGGAACAAATAGCAGATGTGTTGCACCAAGTGCTCGCTTCGATGTATGGCTTGTATCTGAAAACGCAGAATTACCATTGGAATGTGACTGGGTTATCGTTTCCATCACTTCACGCGCTCTTTCAAAGTCAGTACGAAGAGCTAGCAGAGGCGATTGATGAAGTTGCCGAGCGGATACGGGCCTTGGGATTTTTTCCGCAAGGATCGCTTGGAGCTTTTCTCAAGCTCTCTTTGGTTAAAGATGAAACAAAGGTGCGCTCCCCGGTAGAGATGGTCACTCGTTTACTCGAAGACAATCAAGAGGTGGTGACCTTTATGCGCTCTCACCTGGAGGCGATTGAAAAAACAGGAGATGGCGCTACAGCTGATTTAATCAATAAGCGGTTAGCTGTTCACGAAAAAGCTGCGTGGATATTGCGCAGCATCGTGACTCAACTCAAGTAAGTCGGCGGTTTAACAAGGGGCATTTCGTGCGTTGTTTCTTTGGTTTAAGTCTGAGTTTGGCCGCTTGTCTTGGCGCGTATCAAACAACTGTCGAAGTCGGTCCTCATTTCAATTACACCGAGATTCATGTTGATCAGCCAACGACAATTCGAGGGTACGCAGCAGGGGTGACGGCTGTTGTTACAGGGACACACAGCTATGTTAAAGGGCAAGTCCTCTTTGAGGGAACGTGGAATGCCGCCCCTTTAACGGGCGAACCAGCTGAAAGGAGCTCAATTGAAGAGTATTTTTTAACGCTCTATCTCGGTCCGACGTTTGGATGGAAACAGTGGCAGTTTGATCCTTATACCGGATTCGGTTGGGATCGATTCGATATGACGCACAACCCCTCTTTATCGAGCCTGTCTTTCCGCTATGACAAACTTTTTATTCCCGTTGGCTTTTACCTCTATTGGCTCTCGATACCTTTCCGCTTGGGACTGCAATTCGAGTTTCGCCCCGATGTCTATCGCGATCTCCGGTTGATTGGCCTTCATCTCGATCCTAAATGGGGATATGCATTTCGCTCTCAGCTCATTTTAAGTCAGGTGTTTCCGCAGCGTTGGGGCGAAGTTGTGATCAGCTTTCTTCCCTTTTTTGATTGGAACCGCTTTGGAAGGGTTGATGAAACAAATAGCTTGGGCGTCCCTTTGACTTTACCGCGTCTTATTGACTGGAAAGTGGGGGTGCGGTTTTTAGTCGGCGTCACGTTTTGAGAAAAGAAAGGAGGTTTTTTTGTGAAAGGGTATGTCAAAAGGGTCGGATCCTATATGGCCTTGCTTGTTCCCTGCGCTCTTGTTGCGCTGTCTGATGCGGAATTTTCCCGCTTGCAGCAAGCGTTACGGCGGCCCACTGTGCATACTGTAAAATCTGAAGTGACAGCATCAAATGGTCAGCGCGAACTCTTTTTTCAGGCGGCTAATGGGGATGAAGCTCTCTATGCAGACAAACGGGCGAGCTTTAATAAGGGGCTTGTGCACCAAGAGTCGGGATTTCCCAACGTAGAGGCCTTTTCCTCGTTGGTTCGGGCTTTGCAAAGTGGGGATCAAGAAGCGTTTCAGGCCATTCAAATCGGTGTTGGTACCAAAAAACTCGTCAATCCCCAAGCTTCTTTTGCCTTTTCCCTGGCAGCTAACGATGCTTGGATCAACACAGCGCCCCCGGCCCCTCGGTTCGCTTCAGCCGAGACTGCTGGTGAAATGGTTGAACTTTACTGGACGGTTTTAGTGCGCGATGTCCCTTTTAACGCCTTTGATTCAAATGCCACTGTAGCCGCCGCCGTTGCCGATTTAAATCAGCTCTCTGATTTTAGAGGGCCTAAAGTGGACGGCGCTGTGACACCTAACACCTTTTTGCGCGGCAACACGCCTGGGGATTTAGTTGGCCCCTATATTTCTCAGTTTCTCTACCAGCCTGTCGATTACGGAAATACGATCATGTCTGCGACGCTGTTTGAAACACCTGTTGGAGGGGCCGTCAATGATTTTCTCACGACCTTTGATGATTGGTTCACGGTGCAACAAGGGGGGTTAACGAACCAATCTATTATGTTTGACGCCGATAACTTTATTCGCACGCCGCGCGATTTGGGGGAATATGTTCACCAAGATACACCGGGACAAGCCTCTTTAAGCGCAGCGCTTATTCTCCAATCGTTGTTGAATCAATTTGGCGATGTGGTACTCGACGCTAACAATCCCTATGTTGGCAACAGGACGCAAGAGGGGTTTGTCACATTTAACATCAGTCACGTCTTAGCTTTGATGCGCAATGCCGTTCATGAAGCGCTCAAAGCGGCGTGGTACCACAAATGGCAAGTCAATCGCCGGCTGCGTCCCGAAGCGTATGGGTTTTATGTGCACCAGCAAGTCGCAGATGGAGCTGCTTTGGGTCTTCATCCCGACTTAATCGACTCTTCTGTTCTTCCCGACATCTTTAACACCTATGAAAGCTATTTCCTTCCTCAGGGTTATCCTGAAGGGAGTCCTGTTCACCCCTCCTACCCCGCTGGCCATGCCACCTTTATCGGAGCTGCTGCAACTATTTTAAAAGCTTTTTTTAATGAAGACTTTGTCATTCCAAACGCACTTGCGCCTAACATCGACAACACAGCGCTTGTTGCTTTCAATGAAGCTTCCTTGACTGTGGGAGGCGAACTCAACAAGTTAGCCGCAAATATTTCTTTAGGCAGAGACCATGCCGGAGTCCATTACCGCAGCGATGGGCTCCAGGGAATGTTGCTCGGAGAAAGAGTCGCGCTCGATGTGTTAGCCAACGACGCGTCGTTATTTCACGAACCTTTTGCAGGGTTTCATTTGACGACATTCAGTGGGGCGTCTCTCATTGTCGGGGCTCCCTAGCGCGCGCGTGCTGGTTAGCAACTTCCGCGTATTGTTGATACCGCTTCTTGAGCCACGATCGGCAGCTAAACGCAGTTATTTTTTACGAACAAAACAGTTTCTTGAAAAAAAATGATAGCTAATGGTAGCGTATGAGCTTCCTAATCAGCGTAATTTTTAAGAAGAAGTCTTCTTTGTTCGCGACATGAGACGCTTTACCAATCTTGATCCAAGAGTCGAGCATTTTGCCATCGCTGGTCAACAAGAGGCAAGGAGAACGCAATGTTGTTGAACATTGCGCTTGATTTGGGATGCCAGTCGGTATAAATCAACATATTTAAAGATAAAACCAAGAGTGATTATGTCATCCATGTTTGCTAATTTATCCTTACTCGCTTTGCCTCTTATCACGGCAGGAGGCGTCTTCTTCGACGATATCAATCGAAAACCTAAAAAGCGTCAAAAACCAGTTGAAAAGGACATAGAAAACAAGGTAAGGGAAGTATTAAACACCCCCTTGAGTCAGAGCAGCGGCTTTAATAAAAAGGTTTTAATTTACCGCGATCCAAAGAGAAAGTTCGGCTCTAATGCAAAAGGTGTCAAGAAGGAAAGCTGGTTGACGCCATTTTCTCCAATTATCTCTATGTCTGATACATCGATCGCAGCCTTGATGAGACAAGAGCCAAGTAAGTCAAAGAAGAGTCAAGTCCGAGAGACTCATAGTACGCGCGTACCAACAAAAAGAGCCGATGCCCCTAGAGAGCACTCTCGTTCATTTTTAAAAGGTGGACTTACCTCGCTATTGAGGTTCTTGTCGTGTTATAGCGACGACCACCTTAGGACTTTAAGAAAAAATAGCGCGATTTTACCTTTTGAAAAGGTGACCCTTAATAAAAAAGACCAGCAACAATTAGCTGAAAATACTGTTAAATTTGAGCTAAAACATGAATTAGGCCACATTGCCCGCAACGACTTTATCACTCTTCTCTTGACTCTGCCTGGTGCAGGGCTTGTTGCAGCGGGCACTGCTTGTTGGACCGGCCTTGCTAAGTCTAATCTAAAAGCTGCTCATGCTCTTACCTTAGTAGCTACACTCACTTCTTGGGTTGCAACAATATATATGGTGAAATGTCAAGCCGACCAGTTTGCTTGTAAGCACACAACTAAGGAAGAGAAAAAAGCGGCGTGGATATATTTTGAAGAAAAAAGACGCCGTAACATCGAGAACAAATTAAATTGTCTGGAGAAATTAAACCAACCTAAGAAGTACTCTCTTTCACATCTTTTCTTGTCCTGGATGGGCTCTTGGATCTGCTCTGACACAGGGAGTGTTGCTCTCGACTTGCACCCTTCAGAGATAACAAGGCAAAGCATGATCGAAAAATCTCTCGGTGAAAAGGGCGTTAACGAGGTCAAAGCAGATCGGCGCTTAGGCGAGAAGTTAGCGGTTATGAGGCATTATTTTTCTCGTAAGAGTTAAATACTGGGCTATTTAAAAAAATATTGTAGAATACATAGACCGAACGTGATCCAAGCATGGGTTTTTTTGGCTGTGCCAAAGCTTCCGGCTCTTGGATCGCGATCGGTAGGCCGATCTAATCTTCGATTTGGCGGTGTGACCCTCTATTTTTTGAGCGCCACGTATACCATCCTGGAACGCGGTATAAGGAAAGAAGGCCTAAAATAATCAGCGTCGCTGTAATAGCTAAAATATACATACGGTTGGCAACGGCAAGACCAATCGATGCTGTCGCCCACAATGAAGCGGCCGTTGTTAGACCGCGGATATGCCCTTTGTCGCGCAAGATGACTCCAGCGCCCAAAAAGCCGATGCCGCTGACAATCTGCGCTGCGACGCGCGCGGGATCTGCTTCTCTAATCGCTAGGTGGTCGATCGAAATAGGAGAAGCGATATTAAAAGAGATAAAGCCAAAAAGACATGCGCCCAAAGCGACAGCAGCGTGGGTGCGGATGCCGGCAAGGCCGACATGTTTTTCTCGCTCAAGCCCAATAAAAGCGCCTAAAAAAGCGGCTAAAAGAAGGTGAGCGGCAAAGAGAAGCTCGAGACGCCAGTCCATAACCCTTTTCTAGTACCATGTTGTTGATATCGCCATCCAAGCATCAGAAAAACTTGGAGCGCTGGTGTTGGCACAACTCCCGATCCTTGAAGCGCAATCGGTAGAGAAAAATTTAAGTTAAAACATCCCCGCTTTTTGAAGAAAGGAAATTTTTTCACTTTTCACTCCTCAGCTGAAGCTAAGGAAGTTCTCGGCGTATTTCATTAAAATTTATTTTCAAGCGCAAATGGATCAACATCCTTTTTTTTTAGACAGTGATTTGTTAAACTAAAAGGCTTGTATGTGCACTGTTTTTCAAAATCGAGATAAGCTAGGCAGTTTGCATTGGTTTTTTTGAAAAAAATGTGTTTTAATATTGATGGAAGGATAAAGAGTGATACCACAACGCAAACGGCGCGAAATTCTGATGCAATTGCTTTACAGTGCAGGTGCTAATCGTCGCCAAGATGTGCGCGCAACACTTTCCTTGCTTACCGCGCTGACAATAGATGAGAAGAGTTGCCAAAAAATGGTAGACACGATGGGAGCGATTTCCCTTTTTTGGGATGAAATTGATCAGCTGATTGCCGCTACAGCGCGCGATTACGAAGTGCGGCGCATTTCGCAAGTTGAGTGCGCTGCGCTGCGGCTAGCTATTTTTGAGCTTTGTTATGAAAAGAGGACCCCCCCTAAAGTGGTCATTGCCGAAGCAGTGCGTATTAGTCGAAAGTTTGGAACAAGAGAAGGCGGCGCATTTGTCAATGCAGTTCTCGACGCAGTTGCGCGAAAAAAAGGGGCGTGTTTAACTACAGGTGAGACGCAAACAAGTAGCGAGAAAGAAACGGAGTGTCGAGTGAAATTAACTTCGAACGAGGCAAGCGCTTAAGTAAAATTTCGACCTTTGGGGTCGGGGGAAAGGCGCGCTTTTTTACCGCGATTACAACGGTTCGGGATATGCAACACCTCTTAGCTTATCTCGCACGGCACCCTATGCCCTATACTGTCATCGGGAAAGGGTCGAATGTATTATTTGATGATCGGGGCTTTGATGGCCTTGTGATTCTGAATAAAATCGATAGCTACGAGCAGCGCGATCGGCGTATTTTTGTTGGAGCTGGCTATAGTTTTTCTCGATTAGGGCAACAAACAGCGCGGCGCGGCTTGCAAGGACTTGAATTTGCCTCGGGAATTCCCGGATCAGTAGGTGGGGCCGTTTACATGAATGCCGGTGCGAATGGCAATGAGACAAAAGATGTGCTCACAGCTGTTTCCTATGTAGATGCATACGGAGAGCTTGTCGTCACTTCTATTGATCGGAGCGCTTTTCACTACCGAAGTTCTCCTTATCAGCAGTTAAATGTGGTCATTGTGAGCGCCATGTTCGAACTTAAAAAAGACCCTTCAGCGTACGCTTCTCAGCGCGCTCTCATTGACTATCGACTTAAAACTCAACCTTACGGAGAAAAAAGTGCGGGCTGCATTTTTCGCAATCCAAAGCAGCGCAGCGCGGGGGCTCTGATTGAACAGGCGGGACTTAAGGGAATGCGTATTGGCGATGCTGAAGTATCGCAGTTGCACGCAAACTTTATCGTGAATAAAGGCAACGCGACTTCGCAAGATATTGTCGCTTTAGCTAAGCAGGTCCAGCGCAAAGTCGAAGAGAAAACAGGCTACCGTCTTGAGTTAGAGTTGCAAAGAGTGCCGCATCATGATCCATCAAAGTAGGTGCTGCGTGCAGAGGTTGATTTTTTTTTTAAGGTTGAGCGGGATTTTTTTTGTGACTTGTTGGCAAAGGGCAGTAGCTAAAGCGCTATCCCCAAGTCGAGAAAGACCTCTACCGATCGTGCTTGGTATAAAAAGTTGCGCTCACAGTCTTGGTTTGTATGATTGATGAACTATCGTGCTGATTTACACTGTCACTCCACGTGCTCAGATGGGACCTGCTCGCCTATCGAGCTTCTCGAACTTGCCAAAGAAAAGGGGCTATCGGCTCTTTCTATTACAGACCACGATACGCTCGACGCTTACTGCGATGAGACCTTTGCCAAGGCAGAGCAGCTCGGGCTTTCTCTTTTTCCTGGCGTAGAATTTTCGGCCCAATTTCAACGGCGCAGTATTCACATCCTTGGCTACGGTGTTCAAAAAGTCGAAGCAATTTTGACATTTTGCGATGAGCACAAAAAGCGACGCGTTGTCCGGAACCGGGAAATTCTCGTTCTTTTGCAGCGGCTTGGCCTTGTCATTGCCGAAGAAGAGCTCTTAGCTTATCACAAAGAAAAAGTGATTGGGCGCCCCCACATTGCGGCGCTGATGGTGCGCAAAGGGTATGTCGCAACAGTTCAAGAGGCATTCGACCGATTTTTAGGTGAAAACAAACCGTGCTTTAGCCCGGGTCCTGTTGTCACAGCGCGCGAAACACTCGACGTGATCCACCAAGCTCACGGCAAAGCTTTTCTTGCGCACCCTCACTTTATTCACAATAAGGCGTTGCTCAAGGCGCTGTTTCAGCTGGACTTTGATGGCTTTGAGTGCTACTATGCCCGTCTTCCCGCAGCACAAGAAAAAAAATGGGTAGATTTAGCGCGCAGCCAGGGAAAACTGATAAGCGGGGGATCGGATTTTCATGGAACAACAAAGCCTGACTTACCTTTAGGGTGTTCCTGGGTTGGAGCGCAAGAGGTCGAAAAGATTTTTGGAACAACATGAACACGGTTTGGCAGTAACCGAAGACCCGCTTGAGCAACTTCTGTCTCTCAACCCTTTAGCTTCGCGTCGTTGGGATCTTGCTGGCGTTCAACAACTGGCGGCAAAGCTGGGGCATCCAGAAAAAAAATATGCGACGATTCATATTGCGGGTACCAATGGAAAGGGATCTGTTGCATGGAAAATCTCAAATGCCCTTGTGAAGGCGGGGTACCGCGTAGGGCGCTTTACATCGCCCCACCTCGATTGTTACAGTGAGCGCATCGCCATTAATGGGCGCAATATCGACCTTGCCGTCGTGCGTGAAGAGCTGCCAAAGCTCTGTGCTTTAGTAGAGCAAGCGGGCATGCCAAAGCGCTTTTTTGAACTCACAGCGCTTTTGGCCTTTTCTTTATTTGCGCAGGCGCGTGTCGATATTGCGGTGATCGAAGTCGGGATCGGAGGGCGCCTTGATCCGACAAACATCATCTCACCTATTGCAACAGCGATCACAACAGTGGATAGAGATCATTGCGCCCTGCTCGGCGATTCGCGCCTTGCGATTGCCAAAGAAAAAGGGGGAATTATTAAGCGGGCGACTCCGGTTGTATTAGGGCCGCGCGCTTGTTTAGCTCCCATCTTATCTATTGCCCGTGAAAAAGCGGCCCCTGTTTACCGCGTTCAACAAGAGTTTATCTACACAGAAGATGAAAATCGCGCGATTGCGCGCGCGCTGTTAGATAGTATGAACAACCACCTTTCTTTGCCCTGTAGTGTGGTCGAGTCAGCGCTTTCTGCGCGCCCGCCGTGCCGCTTTGAGCAGCGCGACAATGTCATTTATGATGTAGCGCATAATCCCGTCGGATTTCAGCGGCTTTTTGCGCACATTAGACGCCTGTTTCCTGCGTGTCCCCTTTATGTCATGGTTGCACTGTCTAAAGACAAGGAGATCAAGCGGTGTCTTGAAGCTATCGCGCCTTATGCAACAGCGCTTTACCTTCCCACTCTCGATTCTCCTCGCCTTGTGCCTTCATCACAGCTCAAACAAGAGCTCAATACGTTCTTCTTTCAAGGCGCCGTCACATGTGGCGAAATGAGCGAACTCACGCGCCATGCGCAGCGATGCGCGCAGTTGGCAGGAGGTCAGCTTATTGTGACAGGATCTTTTTATATGATGCAGGCAGCGAAAAAAGCCCTTGCTTAAAAGGAGGTCAGATTTCTTGCATGTCGGAAAAGATCACGTTGACCTCTTCTTCTGAAGGGTAGAAAAAGACCGTATCGTTTTGCGCAAGTTCATTGGCGTAGCCAAGCAAGGCTTGGATAAATAGGATGAGGTTTTTTCGGTAAAGATCGAGCTGAGTTGCATCAACTTCGGCCAAAGGTTGTGCGCCAACAGCATCTAGATGGGTGTTGAGTCGCTCTTTTTGTTCTTCGGTAAGTTGATTGAGTAGCTGGGTTCCTTGGTTAATAGCATGAGAGTAGAAAGAATAGGCCGCCTCACAAAGGTGGAGCGCTAGTTGGCCGCGTTGCTTTTCTTCTTCAAAAGAAGAG
>CAYTIT010000026.1:8901-11372 GCA_964437975.1 uncultured bacterium | reverse complement strand
AGGTTTCTGTCGCCATGCTAGAAAAATTGGCCAGGACCTACAGGGAGCTTTCGGACATCTATCTTTTGCTCAAAGACAGGCGTTCAGACCGCAAAGAAACATCAAAAGGAGGGAAAAATGCTTAAATCGACGGCCACAAACATCTTCCGCTCTACCCATGTTTGGGCGGGAGTTTGCTTTTTGCTTTGCCTGGCCTTTGTGCAGCTTGGGTTTTGTACTGACCTTTACGCGGAGGTCGATGCGGTCGGGACCAACCTAAAAAAGCTCGTGTTTGGGACGGGGGGGAAAACGATTTTGTTTGTTTTTTGCCTCCTTGTTGGAATGGGTTTTTTTGCGGCTAAAAAGATGATGGGGGGAATCATTTTCATTTGCTCCGGGGTACTTTTCATCCTTGTTGGAGAAAAATGTTTTGACCTCATTGCCAACAACAAGCTGAAGTTTTGATGGAGAAGCCAGTTCTCAACTTCTTAGATGCTCCGCTGGCCTTTTGTGGAATGAGGACAAGTCATTTGTCGGCATTTCTTGTCCTCATGACAGCCTGCGTTTACCTTAACAGCTTGCTTGCAGTCGTTGTCCTGTTGGCCCTCACATTTGGGGCGCGCTTTTTTTTGAAAAAGCGGCCCAAATTTTTTCTTCGGCGACTGCTCTACCAACATCTTCCGACGGCTTCTTTTTTCGGGAAGTTCGCGCCCAACTTAATCGAAACGCACCTCAAAAAGTGGAAAAAATGATGAAAAAAAGAATCGCAAAAAACGCCCAGTCAGTCCTTGTCTTGCAAAGGAACTTATTTCTTTTTGTCGCGGTCGTTTTTCTTTTGTCCACCGTTGCCTTAAGCATTGTTGTTCTTAGAAAAGAAACGGTCACTTTTTTCGAGAAACCCAAGGAAAAGATCGACCCACACTCGATACAACAAAAAGCCGCGTACTTGGCACATCTCATCTTGCAACGAAGTCCTGCCACATGGATTTCCCAGGACAGAGTGTTGTTAGAAGAGACAGCGCCCTCTTTTTTGGCTCCTTTCAGGAGGTTTTTGAAGCAAGCCTATGAACAGATGGCTAAAGAGCAAAAAAGCTTTGATTGGAACCTGCAAGAAAGCGACATCGACCTCAGCGATTTTTCGCGCCCCAGAGTTTATCTGACAGGGGAGCTAAAAGCCTATATCCCGTCTCACAACGGAGAAAAACAGCTCGTCGAAGCCCAACCTAAAAGTTATTTAGTCGAATTCATCGTTAAGGATGGCAAGTGCTTGCTTGCTGGATTTGCAAAGAGAGAGGAATAGAACATGTCAGAGAGACAAGCACTTCAGCCGCCCATGTGGCAACGAAATTTAAAAACTTTTTTGAGCCGCCCACTCTCTTTTCCAATAGAAAAAATAGCTCTTGCAGCGGTGATCACTTCTTTTTGCGCCCCTCTTTTTTCTGCAGCTGACCCTTGTCTTTTGTGCAAAATTCAACGTTTCAGTTGGCTTTTAGCTTTGGGTTTTGGCTTGTTTGGCTGGCGGGAACCAAAGGTGGGAGGCGCGTGTGTATGGCTGATGCGTACATCTCTTGCACTCGTCTTTGGCGCGGCGGCGCTTCAGATGCTTGTCCACCTTGGAGCCATTCCTGATCTTTGCCATTCACCCAAAACCGCTTTTGCTTCTCCAGAGGAGTATTTGGCCTACCTGACAAGCCATCCGCCCTGCGATGAAGCGATTTTAAAGGTGATGGGAGTTCCCGCCTACATACTGAGTCTATTGGGTGCGGCTTCCGCCTTTTTTCTTAGCTTTTTCAACAACCATATTCAAAAAACACCAAAGGTTTCCCCATGAAAAAAACAGTTTTTCTTTCCCTCCTAGCTCTTCCTTTTTTGCTGTCTGCTGCCTCTCTTGAAGAGACGTTAGACGAGAAAAAACCCATCACGGCTGACTTGGCAGAAGGGTACCATAACCGCCTCTCGGTCGTAGACGGACGGGTTGCTCAGGTCATTGCCAATCCTCTTTACTTTGACGTCACAATCAATGAAAAACTTGGCCTTGTCTTCGTTAATGCCAAAAAGCCCCTAGAAGAGCCGCAAGCACTCTCCATCGTCACTGTGTCTGGAAAGGTCCAGGACTTTCTATTCAAAACAGACAAAATAGAACCTGTCAGCATCTTTATTACGGAGCCCGAAGAACCTTTAGAGGGGCTTGCCCTGAAACATTCCCTCGCAAACGCAGAAACGCTATGCGAGATTTTTTCTGGCAAAACCCCAGAAAACTATGTCAAAAGAGACCCTTTTGAGGGAGAGCTTCTGCCGGTATCTCAGTCGCTAGTTTACAACGCCAAAGACATCACTGTATTCGAAGGGGCGCTTGAAAACCTTTATGTTTTCGAGATTCAGAACGAGCGGCGCCAACCTCTCAATATCGATCTGAAAAACAACATCAAAAACAAAGGAATCAACTGGGTCTGTGCTCCAAAAGAAAAACTGTGTCGCTACGAAACGACCAG
>CAYTIT010000026.1:0-8801 GCA_964437975.1 uncultured bacterium | reverse complement strand
TGATCAAGCCACTCGGTTCGCCGAGCAGTGGGCGGCTGTCTTAGCAAAAGAAACAGAAGAAAGCCCTGATGCAGGAGAGTCCGTGATGGACTCTCCTTGTCATCGGGATTCCAAAGGAGATTTAGGATGACAGAAGCAAGTGATAGAAAAAAGAGGCAAAAATGGGTGCTTTATTCACTTTGTGGAGCGCTTGTTTTAATTCTTTTGTTCTTTGTATGGGCACTTTCCGCAAGAGCAAACAACAAAATACAGCATTCAGTCAAAAGGGTTGCTATGAACCCACTTCCTAGCATCGATGAGAGCTTTTCCGAAGAAAAACTGCGGCTTTCGCAGGTAGAGATTGCCAACGACTCCTTTAACAAAGATCTAAAAAGATTAGAGGAGCGGATGATCGAAATCAATGAAAACAACACGCTGCTGAGCAACAAAAATATCGAATTAGAAAGGAAGACAAACAGGCTTCAAAGTCAACTCAAAGAGGCCCTCGAGAAAAACAAAAAAATCCAAAAAACAATAGGGCGAGAAATCGAAGAGCCAATTTTAGAGCGGCCCTTGCCCAACTTTGTCCAAGTGTGGGGCTCTTCTTACACGCTGCATACTCAAAATGTCGAGGCGGTCATTCCTGCCGGAACCGTTGTGAAATGCATGATTGTTCAAGGGGCCGATTTTCGAGTCGGAGTCAACAAAGCCGCCAATCCCAACACCGTCTTATTGCAGCCAGTTAAGAATGGTCATCTTCCCAAAGGGGTACGGGTCGCCCTCAAGGGATCGCGCATCATTGGGACTGGATACGGAGATCTTGCTTCTGAGCGAGCCTATATTCGCATAGAAAAAATGACACTCATGGTGGGGAGAAATGGGGAGTTTGTCGAAACAAAAGTAGGGGGGCTTGTCTCTGGCGAAGATGGCAAAGAAGGAGTTCGCGGCCCTGTTGTCGATCGCTCCGGCTCAATCATTCTAAGAGCGGGGACAGCCGCCTTTTTAGGAGGGATTACCGATGGGCTTCAAGCCTCACTCAACAACCAGTCGATTGCCAAGCTCTCAAAAACAAGCGACAGCAAAAGCCTGCTTAATGTTGACACATTTCGGAGCGCCGGAGTCAAAGGGATTAACACCTCGCTTGGCAAACTCTCAGACTATTACATCAAAAAAGCCGAATCTGCGCAGCCAGTCATTCAGGTCCAAAGGGGCCGAATTGTGGATGTTCTCTTCCTCCATTCTGTCAAAATTGGGGAAAAAAACATCGAGCAAAGGATAGACAAAGAGCGCGTAGAAAGGAGCCATGCCCAATGGTAAAACCCCTTCTTTTTGCCTCTCTTCTTTTTTTATCTGCTCAAGCTTTTTCTTTTGAGCCGTTGCCCAAAGCTTATGTTGTCGAGGTCGGGAGAGAAAACGCCAAAACGCAAATCGTCGAATACTTTTCGCTTGGATGCCCTCTTTGTCTCTCTCTCATCAAAAGCGAATTTAAAGACATTTTCTTTGAATGTATTCAAAAAAAAGATGTTTGTTGGACGTTCCATCCAGATCCTTTAGACCTCACTACGCTTCGGTTCATGATCTGCTTAGAGAACATCCCCCCCAAGCACCGTTTTCCCTTTTTTTGGGAAACCATTCAAGCCGTTACGCCTGGAAACCACCAGAGAAACGCTCTCATGCTAAAGGCTCTAAGCGAAAGATATGGCGGCAAACAGCTCCCGCTTGGAGATCTTGATTTTATTTCTGAGAGCCAAGCCAAGCGAGATAGCTTTTCATATCTTCAGCAGCCCGACATTCCGCAAACTCTTCCAGCGCTGAGCAAAAATGGGAAGTTTCTCAATATTCTTCCCCAGCTCAAATCGATCAAGGAGGCCATCTTATGAGTACTTCAAGCAAAAAAACGCTCGCCCTTTGTTTGCTCTTCTTGGGAGCCTCTCTCTTGACATCAGGGTGCTCCATTTACGGGAGCTCATTTGAAAAAGGAGGGGGGCTTACATCTGATTTTCTTGAAAGGATCAAAGAGGACCCCCATGGGGAAGACGTCCTACTTCCTCCTCAAGAACAGAAAGAGGGGAGGTAGTCCATGGGAAGTGTGGCCAAAGACATAGCTGGGGGTGGGCAAACATGGATCCATCGCGTGCGGATGCTACGCCAAGTCTTGCGCATTGCTTTTTCTGTCTCTTTTTTCTTGGGGCTGATCATCTCTTTAACTTTCTTTCTTTTTCGCACCCCAAACGAGCAGCTCTTTTCGCCCTATTATTATTGCAAAGCGCGGCTGTTTTCTTCGGAAGACAACAGACTAAAAATCCGAGGAGAGTACATGGAATGGATTAGCGGGAAACCTTGTCCCTACAAGTCCGTTTCGATCTCCACCGAGCGGCTAGAAAGGCTTTCTGAAAAAGACATGTTGATCCTTTTGTCGAAGGCAAAAAGGCATGGGTTGACCTCGCTCCTCTTTATGGGGGTCACTTTTTGCTGGTTTTTGCTCTTCTTCTTCTTCCGAGGGAGGAAATCTAAAAAGAAAAAGCTCCTATCAGGGCAAGCTATCAAAACCAGAAAAATCAAAAAAATACGCACAAAAGGGGGCTTGCGTATTGGGAAAGCCGTCCTTAGCCGAGCGTCAGAAACCGAGCACCTTTTGATTACAGGGGGATCAGGGAGCGGAAAAACCAACGCAATCAATCATCTCCTTGCTCAGATCAGGAAAAGAAAACAAAAAGCCGTCATTATCGACACAACGACAGGGTTCGTTTCCCGATTTTATAACCCCCAAAAAGACCATATTCTTAATCCCTTCGATGCCCGCACAGAGCATTGGACGCCATGGGTAGATTGCCGCACTCCCAGGGATTTGAAAGGGATGGCAACCAAGTTCATCCCCGCAAAAGAGGATTACGATTTTTTCTGGAGACAAACCGCAGCCATTGTTTTTGAATCGGCACTCAAGCAGCAGCAACCAGTCCAAAACACCCAAAAGCTCAAAGAACTTCTTTTGGAAGAGCCTTTAGAAAAATTTGCAGCAGCGCTCCAGCAAACAAAAGGGGCGGCGGTCATTGACCCCAAGGGAGACAAGACAGCGCTTTCAATCCGCGGGATGATGATTTCAAGAACAGAGTGTCTTGAATACCTGCATCCTACAACGACCCCTTTTTCTATTGTCGACTGGATGCAAAGCGAAAAAGAAGACTCTTTTCTCTTCTTAACTTCGCGAGTCAAAGATAGACCTTTATTGAGGCCTTTGCTCTCTGTTTGGCTTTCAGTCGCCATTGAGGCGCTGATGGAAAGGGGAGAAGACCGAGAGCGCCGCCTTCCTTTTGTCTGCGATGAGTTGCCAACGATGGACAAAGTCACTGGACTTGTCCCCCTAGTGACAGAGGGGCGCAAGTATGGAGCCTCGGCTATTTTAGCGATGCAGAGCCCGACCCAGCTCAAATCGGCATTTGGAGAGAACGACGCTTTTACGATCTTGAGCCAGATGGGGACAACGCTTGTTTTCAGAGAAAAAAAAGCCAAAATCGCCAAAGAAATTTCGCAAGAATTCGGCGAGAAAGAGATTGAAGAGAGCCAAGAAGGGATTTCCTATGGAGCACATGAGATGCGCGATGGGGTGAACCATTCCATGGTCAAAAGGAACCGTCCTGTGATTTCTGTGACAGAAATCCAAAATCTAGCAAACAACGAATGTTTTTTAAAAAAAGCAGATAGCGGCCCTATCGAAAAGCTTAAACTCAACTATTTGTCTCTTCCTCAAGTTGCCGAAAGCTTTGTAGAAGGATCTCAGGCTCAGGCAACAAACGCAGAGTCAAGCAACCAAAAGGAACCGAAAAATGCTTAACATGATAGACAAACTAGGGCAAAAATGCGCCACTCTTTTCAGACTCAGCACCCCTGTTGATGAGGCTTTTGCAAAAGACAAAACGGCAAAAGAAGACAACAACTTTTTCCAAACCGTCTTACCCTACCGCGTTTTTGATGAAGAAACAGGGCTTTATGAAAACCAAAACTCCATGGGATTTTGCCTAGAAGTTTCCCCTCTCATTGGTATTTACGAGTTTTTTTGCGATGAATTTTCATCGTTTGTTTCCGAGATAGGGACAGAAAAAGATTCCATCCAATGTCTTCTCTTGGCAGACCATCGCATCGATCCTTTGCTAGAGAAATGGAAAGCTCCCCGATTAAACCGGGGAGAAATGTTTCGAAAAAGCGCTGAAAAAAGAGCCGATTTTTTTACAAAAACTCTGCGAGAGAAAACAAACTGCCCCCCAGCAAGAGACTTTCGTTTTTTCTTTTCTTACAGCTCGCCGAAGAAAAACAACGGAAGTTTGAGAGGCAAAAAAGAAAAAGCCCTTTCTTTCTTTTCTAGGATCTCTTCTGTCAAAGATCTGCTCCCCCAAGACTTGATCGACGCCTTTTCCGGCATGGTTAACTACCAAGGGAAAACAGCACTCGAATCTCGCCCTTACAATCCTTGGAACTACCTCAACTGTTCGCTTTGTCTTCATGGAGGGATCGAAGAAACCAACACCCATTTAGCCTTCGAAACAGACGAAGAGGTTAATCACTTGAAATTGTTCGAGGTGCTCAAATATCCAAATGAGTGGAACACTGGGTTAACGCAGACATTTCTTGGAGACTTTTTTAATCAGGATCGGGGCATTTTTGCCGACTTTTTTCTTCACTACGGAATCTTTTTCCCTCCGCAAGAAAGACTTTCTCAGACAAACAAGCTCAAATCAAATTGGCTCGAAAAACAACTTCGCATCAAAACCCTTAAAACATTTTTGTCGAATGCCGAGCGGGAATACGAAGAAACCCTTCTGACACAAAAAGAGCTACTTGAGGGGAAAAAGCTCGTGCAAACACGGATGACAATGGGGGTTTTTTCTCCTCCTCAATCGATGCTCGATGTGCAGGGGAATGTCGAAGCGCTCTTTTCTAAAATGGGCTTTAAGATTGGTTCTTGTGACAGGATTCACGCTGACGAATTTGTGCGCTGTTTACCGATGACCTGGGGAGAATCTTCTAACCAGAGGGAAATGAAAATGCTGCGAGCCTACAAAACGACAATCACGCAAGAGACAGGGCTTTTTGTTCCCATTGCTGCAGAGTGGGGAGGAAACTCTTCCTATGGAGTCCCTCTTTTGGGACGGCGAGGACAACTTGCCATGTGGGATCTATTTGCCTCTCAGGGAAACTTCAACACATGCGTTGTAGGAGCGCCTGGAAGCGGCAAATCGTTTTTGATGGAAGAGATCGTCAAAAACCTTTTAGGGAAGGGGGGAAGGGCTTTTGTCCTCGATCTTGGACGCTCGTTCGAAAAGCTTTGCGAAATGGATGGCGGTCAAAACCTCTTTTTCACAGAAGAAAGCAACCTGAAGCTGAATCCCTTCACGATGATTCCTGAAGATGGGGATAGAGAAGCCATCGACAATGTGTTGTCGATGGTTTCTTCCATCATCTCAACAATGGCGATGCCAACCGAAAAGATGGATGCCGAGCGGCAAAACATGGTCAACATTGCTGTTCGGGAAGCTTGGCGCCAATTTGGCGGCAAAGCAACCATCGATTGTGTCATCGAAATACTTAAAAAACGCGACTACACGACAGAGCGCATGAGAGGAAAAAGCGAAAGTCTCATCGACGCGTTGCAAAAATACACAACGACCGGAGAGTACCGCAACTTTTTCTATGGCGATCAAGAGGTTTCTTTTCATGCTGACTTTGTCGTGATCGAGACAGAAGAGCTCAAGAACAGAGAAGATCTCCAAGCGGTCATCATGCAAATTTTTTCTCTGATGATTTCCAACGAAGTTTTTTTGGGGGATCGCTCAAGGGAATCCATCGTCGTCATTGACGAAGCCTGGGCGCTCATCAAAAGCCCTCAGATGGGGCCCTTTATCGAAAGCTTTGTACGACGCATCAGAAAATACAACGGAGCTCTTGTGACAGGTACCCAGGGACTCAAAGACTTTGATCAATCTGCAGGAGCCGCTTCAGCTTTCCAAAACTCCAACTGGCTTGTTTTGATGGGAAGAGACGGGAATACAATTCCCTATATCAAGGAAAAAAACCTCCTTGAAGTGACCCCTCAAGTCGAGCGCTATTTAGGAAGTTTAAGAAAACTTGATGGAGAGTACTCCGAGGCTTTTATCTACAACAAGGCAAGCGGCTTTTACACCTTAGCGCAACTTCGAGTCGATCCTTTTTCTGCCTATCTCTACTCCACCAACGCCGCGAATTTCAGAGCAGTCCAACAACTGAAAAAAGAGGGCTTTACCGTCCCCGAGGCGGTGGAAAAGCTCGTTGCAGAAAAGGGGGCCGTTTAACCAAAAAACCAAGGAAAAAAACTATGCAAAACCCATCTTCCTTCTTACTTTTTTGTTCTTCGCTCTTCCTTTCTTCTTTTAGGCTGTTTGCTGCAGAGGGGCACACCTTCTCTATTGAAGAGGCCCCTTTTCGCCCTCATCTCGGAAGTCTTCCTTCAATAAATTATGAAGAAATTGCTGAAAAGGCCAAAACTCCTCCCCCAGTCAAAGGTCTTGGAGAGACAACGTCTTATAGAGCCTTTTTCTTTGATCCTACCTATACCGTTCCTGAAGACATCCAAGATTCCAAGGGAAATTATTTAGCGCGTAAAGGCCAAACGATTGATCCGATGGGATATGTCAGTACGCTGCCAGACCTGATCTTTTTCGATGGGACAAATGAGGAGCACATTGCCTGGGCAAAAAACTATCCAAAAGCAAAATGGATTTTAGTTAAAGGAAGCCCCGTCGAAGTAGAAGAACTAACAGGTCATTTGACCTTTTTTGACCAGATGGGAGGGCTGACAAAGCGTTTTGGGTTAGAAAATGTTCCCTGCAAGGTCTCCAAAAAAGACCATAAAATCCTTATCGAAGAAACCCCCGCGGGAGGCGAATCATGAGAAACTTTTTCTCAAAATGGATTTTTTGCTTTGTTCCAGTTGCTTCTTTGCTGGCAAGCCCCTTTGGAGCCGAAATAGAGAGCTGCAAGAGAGGGGAGGGCTGTTTTGACTTTGATCAAGAAGAAGAGCCTTCGTTTTTTGCCTTTGTCTCTTTTTCCATGCCCGAAAGTCTTTGGTTTGAGATGTCCAAAGGGCTAGAAGAAAACGGGGGCACCTTTGTTCTTCGAGGGATGCCAAACAACTCGTTTCAAGAGTTTGCAATCAAGCTCTTGGAGTACCGAAAGAAGGGGATCAACGCCCCGATCAACATCGATCCTGATGCCTTTGAAGAGTATCAAATCACCTCTGTGCCTACTTTTGTCTTAGATGAGGGGCGAGGCTATCGAAAAATCGAGGGCAACGTGTCGATCAGTTACGCACTTAAAAAACTTAAAGGAGAGGGCATCTAAGCCCAAAAAGGAGAAAAAATGAAGCTACTCGTCCTTCTATTGGCCTCTTTTTTCTTTTGCAAAGCCCCTGCTTTCGCAGGGGCTGCTCCTGGCATTCCAACAAAACCAGCAAAAGGCTCTTTTTTCAATCCCATTTCAGACGTCTGTTGGCGGTGCCTTGCTCCTATTCATGTTGCTGGCGCAAATCTCAACAAGTCATCAAGCGACTACGTCAAACACAAAAAGCCTATTTGCCGGTGCGCGGAGGGGTTTGTTGGCCTTCCCTTTTCCTATTGGCAACCTAACCAAATCTGCGAAGTCACCATGACGCCATACCGACTTGTAGCTTTTGGCGGACTTACACTTGCTAAATCAGGGATGCGGAAAAGAGGATACCTTAAGCCCAAACAAAAGAACGGCATGTTCGAAGCTTTTTATCATGTCCATTTCTACAATTATCCCGTCCTTCAGCTCTTGAATGGCCTAAAATTTGTCTGCTCTGAATCTCTAGTATCGAGCAACTTGACCATCTCTTACATGTCGGAATTCGATCCTTTTTGGAATGAGGACTCATGGAACACCATTTTGTACCCTCAGAATCTAATCTTTGCAAATATCGTCGCAACCGCCGCTTGTATCCCTGACTGTATTGCTTCGACGAAACACAAACCAACCAACAAACTTTTCTGGTGTAGCGGCTGCCAGGGAAGCCTTTTTCCTTATTCTGGATTTGTTTCAAACACTCATGGCGCAATCCAAGCCTCGTCCCTTCTCGTTCATCGCATTCTTGCCAAGCTGCACTATCTATTTTTCCTCTGGACATACAAAGAGGGGGACTATTGTCGAAAAACTCCCTCCCCTTATCCACCTAAAAGCGCTTATAAGATTCAAATTGCCCTGCCGGTCAAACAAACGCAAAAAAACTGCCCAGCACTAGGGGCGAGTGAATTCAAATGGGGGATGCTAAAAAGTTTTCCAGTCAAAGGCGAAGAGTTTGTCTACGTTATTTGGAATCGTGTCCATTGCTGTGTTGACCCAGTAAAAACTGTGGCAAGAGCGGGAGGGTTAGCGGTGTGAAATCGATTTTTCTTTCAATGCTCCTTCCCCTATGTGCTTTTAGCATGAGTGCAGAGCAAGAAAAAGCCAGAAAAGAAGCAGAAGACTATGGTCTCAGTTTTCAGCCAGCGATTGAAGCGATTTTTTCTGAAGGGAAAACTCCCATAGACCTTTTACTTGAGGGGAGAAAAGCCTTTTCCATTCCCTCCATGGAATTTCTTGAAAAAACAGCTCCTTGTCCTTTTGAAAACGAAATCATTGAGGCCCTAGAAAAAAGCCAAACATTCGATGCAATCGATCCCGATGAGGCTTTTCTTGCAGCCCCTCTCTCCTCAACAAAGATTGAAGTCTCGGAGTCTGTTGTCGATCAACCAGAAGACACGTACGAAACATGCCAAGAAAGTCTCTCAAAACGC
>CAYTIT010000025.1:0-11772 GCA_964437975.1 uncultured bacterium | reverse complement strand
ACAGGCAACTGAGGTGTTAGCAAGCTGGCTTGGTCAAGAGAATATCACCCTAGCTAAATATGCAAGTAAAAATATCTTAGAAAGTACGAAAGGGTGGTTGAGTATTGGGCTCAATACACTTAACAAGACCTTTCTTACAGATGAGCAAAAGCAGCTACTCAACGAAATGAACAGCAACCAGAGTTAAAAGCCTGCCTTTCATCTTAGATTAAAGAGCCTTCTCGGTGCTACGAGAAGGCTCTTTTTTTATCGAAATGTGCTGAGAACACCCCCTTTTCAGGTGAGAAATAAAAGGCAAAAAATATCCCTTCTTGAAAAAGTGGGGATCCTTTACATTAAATTTTTCTAAAAACCTCACCGAAAGGACATGCGAGAGGCCTCGCTTGTGGAGATCGCGTGAATCTGGTTCTCTATAGCGGCGTGAGATAACAGGGTAGGATGTGGGTAACAGACAAGAAAAAGACTCGCTAGGCGTTGTCGACGTTCCTAGCGACAAATATTGGGGAGCGCAAACAGAGCGGTCGAAAAGAAATTTTCCGATTGGTAAAGAGAAAATGCCGCTCGAAGTGATTTATGCGCTGGCACTGATTAAAAAAGCGGCGGCGATTGTCAATACAGAACTGAAAGTCCTTTCAGCTGATAAGGGGCGCCTTATTTGCGCCGGCGCCGATGCGATTTTGGCCGGGCAGCTCGATGACCACTTCCCGCTCAGCGTGTGGCAAACGGGATCGGGGACGCAAACCAATATGAATGTCAATGAGGTCATCGCTAATTACGCAGCGGCCAAGAGCAATCAACCGCTGGGGTTAAAAGATCCTATCCACCCAAATGACGATGTCAATTGTTCTCAATCTTCGAATGATGTTTTCCCGACAGCCATGCACCTTGCGGCGCTTCTCAAAATGCAACGCGACCTTCTTCCCTCTCTCGACCTGTTGTTGAGTGGCTTTCAAAAAAAAGCAAAAGATTTCGCATCGATTGTTAAAATCGGGCGCACTCACTTGATGGATGCGACACCGTTGATGTTAGGGCAAGAGTTTTCCGGATACGGAGCGCAACTCGAACACGGCATTTTGACGCTGCGCCGAGCAAGTCGGTCATTAACAGCCCTTGCTATCGGCGGAACAGCTGTCGGAACGGGGTTAAATACCCCGCTAGGTTATGGAGTTCGCGTCGCTGCGGTGATTGCCGACATGGTCGGCGTCGAATGCCACTCGGCACCGAATAAGTTTGCTCTACTTGCAGGGACAGAAGCGCTGACCGAGGTGAGCGGCGCCCTGAAAGGGATTGCGAGTACGTTACTGAAAATAGCCAATGATATTCGGCTGATGGGGTCGGGGCCGCGTGCGGGGATTGGCGAGCTGGTTTTGCCGGCAAATGAGCCGGGCTCTTCAATTATGCCGGGTAAGGTGAATCCGACGCAGTGCGAAGCGATGACGATGATTGCTGCGCAAGTCATCGGGAATGACGTTGCTGTGACACTTGGAGGATCGCAAGGGCACTTTGAACTGAACGTCTACCGCCCCCTTATCATCTACAACCTAATCCAATCGATGCAGCTGCTCGGTGATGGCGCCAAGGCTTTTCACGACCGATGCCTTGTTGGATTAGAACCTGAACCGAAGCAAATCAAACGCCATGTTGAACATTCACTGATGCTCGTCACAGCGCTCAATCCCTTGATTGGTTATGACAAAGCGGCAACTGTTGCAAAAAAAGCCTATAAGGAAGGAAAGACATTGAAAGAGGCCGCTGTTGAGCTCGGCTATTTGACACAAGAGGCCTTTGACGAGGCCGTCGATCCGGAGAAAATGACCGGCGTTAAAAAGAGGTGATCGTGTCTCAGCTCGTCGCTTCTCTTGCTGGCACTGAAAAAGAGGTGCGCGCTACTTTGCGCGCTTTGCCTTGTGGTGTTGACCTGATCGAGTGGCGTCTTGATGCCATGGAG
This sequence comes from uncultured bacterium, assembly GCA_964437975.1. Taxonomy (GTDB): domain Bacteria; phylum Chlamydiota; class Chlamydiia; order Chlamydiales; family Simkaniaceae; genus JBCCHO01. Next base: position 9,824 of record CAYTIT010000025.1, on the reverse strand, counting down.
AGGCTTTCTGTCGAAACAGTTGCAGCGCTAAAAACAACACGTGCTCTTCCCGCACTCTTTGCGTGGGGACAAAGAGAGCTAAAAGAGATTTGGGACTTTCTTAAGCTCACTCCAACCTATCTCGACCTCGATTGGAGAACCGATCCCCAATTAGTCAACGCGATTCAAGCGCGTTATCCAAAGTTGACGATCATTGCTTCCTATCACAATTTTGACACAACACCGCCCGATCTCGAGGGTGTTATCCAAGAAATGGCGCGGTTTCCCTCAGCGGTGGTGAAGATAGCAACCTATGCGCAATCATCGCTAGATGCATTGAATATGGCCCTTTTTGTGGCGAAAAAGAGGCGAGAAGGCGTGATGATCGCTGGAATGTGTATGGGGAGATATGGGGCGTTGACGCGGATATTAGGCCCTGTTGTAGGAAGTGCTTTCGTCTACGCAGCGCCCTTGAGAGGGAGAGAAACCGCGCCTGGCCAATTGACTGTCACCGAGCTTGTGCAAACCTATCGCCTTAAGCGCCTTACGCCAGCAACGCCCATCTATGGCTTGATTGGCAAACCAATTCAGAGCAGTTTAGGGCATCTTTGCCATGGAGCGATGTTGCGCGCGCTTGGCAAAGAGGGAGTGTATGTCAAAATAGAGCTAGGGCGCAACGAACTCGCCACGGCGGTTTTTCTCTTGCGCGCACTCGGTTTTCGTGGGCTGAGCGTGACGATGCCGCTCAAAGAAGAAATATGCCGTTACCTCGATGTCATCGCACCCGAAGCAAAAAAGGTGGGGGCGGTGAATACTCTTGCCCTGCGCCAAGGGAAGTGGATCGGATATAACACCGATGGCATGGCTGTGTGTGATGCGCTTGAAGCGAGGGGACACAAGATAGCAGGTGAAACGGTGGTGATTGTCGGCGCCGGGGGAGCGGCAAAAGCAGCCGCTTGGGAAGCGCGCCGTCGTAAGGCGGACCTTATCATTTTTAACCGCACTGCAAGCCGAGCAGAGATGCTAGCTAAAGAGGTTCAAGGAAAAGGGCTGCCATTAAGCGCGCTAAAAGCAGCTGTAAAGCTCAACTGCACAGCGATTATCCAAGCGACGTCGCTCGGGATGGAGCCTTATGCTGAAACAGCGCCCCCTTTGCCTAAGAGGTTAAGCAAAACATCTGTCGCCCTTGACTTTGTCGCCTATCCCGAAAAGACCCGGTTTTTACGCGAAGCAGTGGGATGTGGCGCCCAAGGGGTGGTTTCCGGCCGCGAGATCTATGCAAGGCAAGCTGCTGAGCAAATCGCTCTTTGGCTTGAAGAGGATGTGTGCACAACAACGCTGATCCATGCTGCATCTGCTTGTTTTGATCAAGGGTCATCGGTGTAATTTTTGGGCGTGAGATGCTCTTTAATTTTGGCTTCAGCGTTGTTAACGATAACGCGTGGAGGCGAAATGAAGTAGCGGTCATAAAAGTTCAAAGCTTTGTTGACGCTTTTATCTGGCAAAGGAAAGTGATCGAACAAACTGCGAGTCAAGACAAATCCAGAGCCGAGAAAAAAGACTATCCCGGTCATATGGGAAAGAAAAGCTGGAACAAGGAGGGTTTTTTCTATTTCTTGTATACTCACTTGCAGTGCCAAGGCAGTGACAGTTGCGACAAGGACTTTGGGAAGTCCATAGCCCTTTGAAATATCCTTAAGTAAGGGGTGTGCTACATGGATCGTTTTTTCTGAGATTCGATGTAAACTATGAGCTGCAAAAACGAGATAGGACAGGCTTCCTAAACACAATCCAACGCTTGAAGAAGAAAGAAGAGACGCATTCATACATACCTAAAAATTAAAATAAACAGAAGGAAAAGATTGTGCAATATCAAATGAAAAATTGTCAAGACAAGTGAGAAGACGCAGAAAGTTTTTTTTTGACTAAAGAGGGAAACAGGCGGGCTACTAGCGCATAGTGCCAAGGAAGAGCATAGATTTTTTTTTGCAACACGCGCGTGCTCGGGTGGTGGGGGTCAATGCGGTAAGCGAGGTAGTGGTAACAAGACGCGCGGTTGCGGTTGTTTAAGGCGAGGGCATAGAGTCCCATGACTGTGACAAATCCGCGAAATTCTGACACATGGAAAACTGCGCGTTGGGGATAAAGGGCGACTAAACTTTCCTTGTGGTTAAAAATCGCAGGAATATTGGCGCTCTTTTTGCGGCGCAAACACAAGTCAGCGTAGTTAATTTTTGCAAAGAGGTAGTTGGGATTAGCAGCGTAGTTGCGCTCAATGCAGTGGTTGGCTTTTTTTTGCTTTTTAGAAAAAAGGTAAAGTGAAGCGGCTAAATTGAGAATTTCAGGGTGAGTGGGGTACTTGTCAAGGAGATGCTCGAGTGTCTTCAGCGTCTTTTTTGATGGTGTTGTTGCTTGCTCGTGTAAAGAGAAAAAAAGGGTAGCGTCTTGTGGATCGAGCGTGTGTGTGGCGCGCCTTGGAGAAGGTTTCCACGTCACTGTGTGTGCTGGGAACGAAAAAAACGGCGTCTTTTGAGCTGGAATGACTAAGGTTTCGCTTTCCATGAAAAGGTGCATCTCCTCGCGATTGCTTAAAAACTCGACTCTCTTTTAGACTTATGTCGAGGGGGACTAATAGGCCGAACGTGATTCAGGCATCGGTCTATGTTACCACTGTGTTTACCTAAAAGCAAAGGGCGGGGACAAGAACGCTCTTGGTCCAAAATAGATTGTTGCGAAGCACTTTCATCAGATAAAGGTCTTTTATGTCTCGCGTTCTCAACCGAAAAATGATTTTATTCGCCATTACACTGATGATCGGTGTGCTTTTGTGGTTTGTTCCTCCACCAGAGGGGGTAAAGCCTGAAGGGATTCACATGCTGGCGATTTTCGTTTTCACCATTCTCGGCATCATTTTGCGGTCATTTTCAATTGGAACAGTTGCCATCCTGGGATTGACGATGACGGTTGTGACGAAAACACTCAGTTTTGAAGCCGCTTTTAACGGCTTTATCAATAAAGTGGTATGGCTCGTTATTATCGCATTTTTTATTTCGCGCGGCTTTATTAAAACGGGGCTCGGCGAGCGGATTGCCTACCTCGTCGTCAAGTATTTGGGAAAAAGTACGCTGGGAATGGGGTATGGCTTGGTCATTACCGATCTAATTCTCGCACCGGCGATTCCCAGCGTCACAGCGCGACTTGGCGGGATTGTCTATCCCATTGCGACGTCACTCGCGCGCGTTTTTAAAAGTGAGCCTTATAGCCATCCGAAGCGGATCGGTTCTTTTTTAATGAAAACGGCTTTTCAAGGTTCGGTCATTACAAGTGGCATGTTTTTAACATCGATGGCGGGAAATCCGTTGATTGCCGACTTTGCGTCGAAAGTCGGCATCGAATTGTCGTGGGGTAAGTGGGCTTTGGCTGGCATTGTTCCTGGGTTAGCGTGTATCGCACTGATGCCGTTTTTGCTTTATAAACTGTATCCGCCAGAAATCAAAAAAACGCCAGATGCGCGCGAATTTGCTAAGGAAAAACTCAAAGAGCTTGGCCCCGTTCGCCGCGAAGAGTGGATTTTGATTTTTACCTTTTGTTTGCTTGTGATTTTATGGATCTTTAGCAAGCAGATTGGGATGGCAGCGGTCGTTGCTGCTATGATTGGCCTGTGTGTTTTATTGCTGACAAGCGTCTTGAAGTGGGATGATGTGATCCGGGAAAAAGGGGCGTGGAACATGTTGATGTGGTTTTCGATCTTGATCACGATGGCTGGCGCGATTAGCGAGTTTGGCTTAACGCGTTGGTTTAGCCAATATGTCCAAGGTTATGTCGAAGGGTACAACTGGGTCGTCGCTTTTTCTGTCTTGGTCTTGATCTATTTTTACTCGCACTACTTTTTTGCTAGCATGGTGGCGCATATTACGTCGATGTACTCACCTTTTTTAATTTTAAGTATTGCAGTCGGTACGCCGCCTATGCTTGCGGTCCTTTTATTGGCATTTGCCAGTACCCTTTTTTCAGGATTGACCCACTATGGCTCTGGCCCTGCACCGATCTTTTTTGGCGCTGGCTATATCAAGATCACCGAATGGTGGCGGCTTGGCTTTATCGTCAGTGTTGTTAATCTCGCCCTTTTTGTGACGATCGGCATTTTATGGTGGAAGGCGCTTAACTTTTTTTAAATTGTGGAAATAATTTGATAGCGATTCTTGCATCGCCAGCGGTAGAGCTCTTTGCATAGAATGAGGAATGGGTATAAAATCCTTCCATGGTTTCTTATTTATTCCACTTTAGACGCCGCCAAAAACAGCCTTCATTAGAAGGAGTCTTAAGCCAGCTTCATCCCGCTGAATGGGCTCGGTGGCGCAATCGAGATGGGCATTCGCTGCTGCACCTCGCTGCTTACGAGAATTGCCCTGATCGAGTGACCCAGTTAATCAACCGAGGCGTACCTCGCCTCGCAAAAAGCCGCTTTGAAATGACGGCGGCTGAGATGGCACAGTTTCTCGGCCATGAAGCCTTCTTGCGCGCTTTAGGAGAGGAAAAAGACGATCGCCCTCTTCTTGTGTACCGCAATCGTGACAACAAAGTTCATCCGCTAAGCCGCGCTCTGTTTGAACAGAAACTAGGGGTGGCTTATCTCGACCATTTAGTTTTTGAAAAAGGGGCCGATCTTTTAAGGCTCGCCAAAAAAAGTCGACGGCGGCTTTGTCGCAAAGCGCTAAAAAAAAGTAACAGCTGGATGCTCGCTCTGCATGAAGACGCGCTGCGCCACACTTGTTGCGACCATATTTGTGTTCGGTGGATCGACTCCTTTTTAGGCTATGGGGTTTTTGCCGCTAAAGCGCTTCCCGCATTGACTTTTATTGGAACCTACACAGGGGTGGTTAAGAGGCGTACGCGCAAAAACACGCGTCATAACGATTATATTTTTGGCTACCTTACAGGACCATCTGATGCCCCCTATATCATCGATGCTAGGGAAAAAGGGAATTTTACCCGCTTGATCAACCACAGCATTGAGCCGAACCTTATTTCGCGATGGATCATCGTTCAGGGGGTGACGCACATTGCCTTTTTTTCCAAAGAGGCTATTCCAAAGGGAAAACAACTGACTTATGATTATGGGGGGTATTATTGGAAAAAACGGTCTGACCCTATGGTCATTAAATAACGCATTCGATTATGTTCAGGCTATAGACTGTTCGCGCTTGGAAATAGGGAAGTGCCATCCGAAAAACACTCTACTTTTCAGCTCGTCTGCATTGATGTAAGAAAGCCGAATGGGGAACATAACATGCGTGTTATCTACCTAGAGCACCTCCTGTTTGGCTAAAATAGACCTAGCTGCGCGTATATTTAGATTAGAGGAAAATATGGGACACAATGTCGCTCAAAAACTGATTGAAACGCATCTTGTTGAAGGGAAAATGGAGGTCGGCCAGGAAGTTGGTTTGAAAATTGATCAAACGTTGACACAAGATGCCACAGGGACAATGGTCATGCTTGAACTCGAGGCCATGGGACTAAAAGAGCCGAAAACCGAGGTGTCGTGCCAGTATGTCGACCACAACATCGTCCAAAACGACTTTAAAAACCCCGACGATCATCTTTTTTTATGGAGTGCAACACGTAAGTTTGGCCTGTGGTATAGCCGGCCTGGTAACGGGGTTAGCCACCCAGTCCATATGGAAAGGCTTGGAAAGCCGGGAAAAACACTTCTAGGTTCAGATAGTCATACATGTGCAGGGGGAAGTCTTGGGATGCTTGCCATTGGGACAGGAGGCTTGGAAGTGGCGCTGGCCATTGCGGGCGAGCCCTTTTATGTGACAATGCCCCTTGTCGTTGGAGTTAAGTTGACGGGAAGTTTGCCTGATTGGGTCAGCGCTAAAGATGTTGTACTTGAAATGTTACGCCGTCACGATGTTGCCGGCGGTGTGGGAAAGATTTTTGAGTATTACGGTCCGGGGCTTGAGACGCTTTCTGCGATGGATCGCCACGTGATCGCCAATATGGGCGCAGAACTCGGCGCAACTGCAACGGTGTTTCCGTCGGATAAAGCGACCAAAGAGTTTCTCAAGTTGCACGGGCGGGAAAAAGATTGGGTCGAACTGGTCGCTGACCCAGACAGCTCATACGACGACCACGATGAAATTGATTTGTCGAAGTTAGAACCTCTTATCGCGTGCCCAACGAGCCCAGGAAATGTTGTGCCTGTCAAAGAGGTGGCAGGTAAGCCGGTTTTTCAGGCGATGATCGGTTCATCAGCCAACCCGGGCATGCGCGACTTTGCCATTCCAGCGCTCGTCTTAAAGGGAAAACAAGCGCAAGACCAAGTTTCACTCGATATCAACCCAACATCGCGCCAAATTTTAGACAACATCACGTCCGAAGGTTATTTAGCTCATTTAATTCGAGGGGGCGCGCGCATTCACCAGGCGGGGTGCAACGGGTGCATTGGAATGGGGCAAGCTCCTGCCACGGGCAAGATCAGTTTGCGCACCAACCCGCGCAACTTTCCAGGGCGTTCGGGAACAAAAGAAGATCAAGTGTACTTATGCAGCCCAGAAACGGCCATCGCTGCGGCGATGACGGGAAAAATCACAGACCCACGCGATCTCGGCCTTCCCTATCCTCGCTACAAAGAGCCAAAAAAAATCGAACTTGTTGATGAACTCTCTCCACCACCACCGAAAGGGACCACTCAAGAGCTGATCATGGGGCCAAACATCAAACCCCTTCCTAAATTTAGCGCGCTTAACGATCATATTGAGGGCCCTGTCCTTCTTAAAATGGGCAACAACATTTCGACAGATGAAATTTTACCTGCTGGGACAAAAGTGTTGCCTTTTCGCAGTAACATTCCCGAAATTAGCCGCTTTACCTTTGCCCAAGTCGACGAAAGCTATTACGATCGAGCAATGAAATTTCAAGACAAAGGATCGCTCTTAGTTGGTGGAAGCAACTACGGCCAAGGGTCGAGTCGAGAGCACGCAGCCATTTCGCCGCGCTATTTGGGCGTTAAAGCGGTGATTGCTAAGAGCTATGCGCGGATTCACCGCAAAAATTTGATTAACTTTGGCATTTTGCCGCTCACATTTGCCAGTGATAGCGACTACGATGCTATCGACCAAGGCGATGTTTTAGCCATTGACCATGTACGCGACCAAATGACTCAGGGAGCGGCAGTAGAGCTCAAGAATGTGACGAAAAAAAAGACATTTCGCGCGCAGCACGATTTATCCTCGCGCGATCGCGCTGCTGTTTTAGCAGGTGGGCTCATCAATATTGCCCTTGAAAAACATGGATAAGTAGGATGATGCTTTTTATTGTCCGTATGATTATCACGACAATTGTCGTTTTAGTAATTGCCCACTTACTTCCCGGTCTCGAAGTAAAGAATATGGTAGATGCGGCGATTTTTGGGTTAATTTTAGGGCTGATTAATTCAAGTGTCCGCCCAGTTCTGATGCTTTTAACCTTGCCTATTTCGCTGTTTACACTTGGCTTATTTCTCCTCGTGATTAACGCATTTACCTTTTGGTTAGCGAGCGAAATTTCGTATGGCGTTCATATTTCTTCTTTTTGGGGTGCGTTATGGGGCGGCCTGATTATTTGGGTCACAGGGATTTTTACCAACCGTTTGATCTGGAAGCCTCACGTGTATTGAACTGATCCGGGCGCTTAACTTCTCCTGGATTCATCCATGGGAAGATCCAGGAGAAGATCACATGCTTTCCGACTACGGTTATCGTTGTTAGAGTACTCGTGAAAGTAACTTCAAGGCCTTCAACCGCTTTGACTGATTGGCGCTAGGCTGGACTTCGATTAACCACCCAAGCAATTTTCTACAAGCTGTTTGAACCTCGTGATCGTCAATCTCTCCGGTTAGCTCAAGCTGCGCGTTTTCCTCTCTGGCCGAAGTTAGTGCTGTGAACAAAAGTTCGATGCCAAATAGAAGGGCAACTGTGTCCATGTACGGTCCCATAATATCTTTCTCTTCATCGGTCATCATGGGCAAGATTGGATAGATCAATTCTTGCATTTCCGTCATCATGGTGACAAAACCCTTCCCTAAACTTTGACCCTGAGCCATCAAGATCGGCAAAGCGGTTTCTATAGAGCCTTGATAGTTGTTAAGGTCTTCTTCAAGACCGAAGTCTTTGATTAACAAATACACTAAAGAAGTCTTTAACTGAGCAATCTCGTTTTGAAGGCGCTGTTTTTCGTTGAGGTTAGCGGTTTCCAATGACTGGATCTTTTCTTTAATCAAGTTGAGCTTATGCTTGTACGTAGATGTCTGTATACGCGTCAAAAAGGCATTGAGTAAGCGCACAGGAAGCTCAAGGCTATCGATATGTGCATCGGCATTCAGATGTGTTCCCATAACCCCCAAGTGATCTACGAGTTGGCCTTGTTGCGATAACGAAAAAGCTTTGTCAAACTCTTGATCGATCTTGTTCAATAAGTGGTCACAATGGTCGTCAAGCTGCAGTTCAAGGTGTCCTGACATCCTTTTTATGTTTTGAATGTTCCTTTTGAGCCGTGGTGATTCGCTAAAAGTGTCAATAATATTTAATTCATCTCTTATTTTTTCATTCAGCTTAATAGCGTTATTTTTAATTAGTGGAAGGTTTTGTTGAGCATTTTTTTTAACCACATCTAACTCGATTTGTTCTAACTGGCACTTAACTAGATGATTTAAGCTTTGTTTAAAATGCTCGCGCATTTTGGCTGCTTTAAATTGATTGTTAATCAGTTTTCCCTGGACGATATCTGCAAAGATGTCTTTGTTATAACCAATCACGCTAGCAATAAATGATGCGCCAGCGACAACGGCTGCTTCACACCAGCTCCTGTTAACATCCCAACCTTTGAGCGACATGTTTGTATCCATCAAAATTGATGCTAACGTCGCATAAGTCATTGCGTTGACATACTCTTTGAAACTTTCTGACGTCGACATGAAGTGCATGCCGACATATCCAGCAATTAACCCAGCATAGTAAGAAAAAAATTGCTCCATGACTTGCGAATCAACAACGTAGATGGCCTTTTCATTTTGACTTTGCGTCAGCGCTATTTTGAAAGCCAATTTAATTGCTAAGGGGAGCGTTGCGGCAATTATTTTTTGGAGAAACAACGGCGTGACTGTTTCTGCTGTATTTTCCATCGTAGAGCCAACAGCGAACCGAACCAAAAAACTTTTATAGTGGTTATTAAAGAATTCTTTAATCTCACCCTCTTCAAGGGGAGCATCTTTAATTTCTTGAATGAGACGCATCTTTGCGAGAACTTCGTCAGCTTTTTTTTGAATAGGCAAAGTACTGTCCGAGTCAATATCCCCAGGGTTAATTTCGCTTTTAATTATAGATAATTGATCTTTTAATATTTGTTTATTTCCATTTGCTTTTGACCTTCTCTTCACATCTAATAAGAATAACGAAACATCATCTTGACTGGAATTTTTATTAAGAGTAGAACGTTCATTAAATGTTTTTTCAAACATATTATTTAATTCTTTTATTGCTTTTCTCGATCTTGTTTTTAGATCTACAACCCTATTGCTTGTATCTTTTATCTTGTTTTTCATTCCTATATTTCTGCAAAAACAAGTGCAGCATTTTAATGTACATTCTTTAGTATTTTCACTAATTTCGTTGCATATTTTTTCTTTTTTATTTTTGTATGACTCGGGAATAGGTGCTTTTTCTTTGATAAAATTAATTCCGTTAGCCAGTTCGTTAACTGTGTTAGCCAATCCTTCAGAAAAACCAAGGTATATATTGTTGGTTAATTTTATAGTACCAGTAGAAATTTCAAAAGATTTAACTGCTAAATATTTAGCATTT
>CAYTIT010000024.1:0-11843 GCA_964437975.1 uncultured bacterium | reverse complement strand
AGGAGGTCGACCTAATTTTGTTCTCTACGAAATCAAAGCTTCCTTGCCCGACTCCAACTACGTTGTGCAGATGTAGCAATTTCACGGCCAAAATAAGAGCACGTGGCGGTACCGCCCACAACCAAACCGCCTAAGATCAAGGCATTGTTAAAAACCGCATTCTCATCGCTATTGGCAAAACAGTCGTTTATCATCGCTTTAACATTATCAAGTCCCCCATTAACGCGGGCCCCCGCTTTTTGGACAATTTTGATGTAATTTGCTGCGAGATAAAAGTGCACATTTGTGATTCCCTTCCACTTACTATATTCTGTGGGATCGTCGTCGACGAGCCAACGCGACAAAGAGGTGACTCCGCCGTGAACCATTGTCGCAATCCCAATGCCATAAGAAATTTTTGTTGCATTTAACATTGTTTTTTACTCCTTGTAAAATTATTAAAAGCCCTAAAGAAAAATCTTATAATTTAGGCTGTTCCTAAAACTATTCGTAGAAAAAGCTTTAGACTCATCCTGGATTTACAGGCTGCCAAGTATTTTCTATAAACAAGGAATTTTTTTCAATTTTTTTTTAATCGACTGCACTTTAGACCGCTCGCGCTTCAAGAAGCGGGATAACGAGGTTCTGCTCAGTTGAGCGCACATGTGCGGAAAACGTTCGCCGAAGCACAACATAGAAAGCGCGCTCGCTCTCTAGGCTTCTCCTTCCATATTATGAAACACCTCATCGACATCATCGATGTTTTCGAGCCAGTCAAGAAGCTCGCGATTTGCTTGAGCTCGGTCTTCGTCACAGGAAATACGTGTTTTTGGAATCATTTCAAGGCGCGCTTCAACATCAACGATTCCCCTTTTTTCAAGCTCTTCTTTCACTGCATACAGCGCTTCTGGTGCTGTAATGACCAGCCAGCCCTCATCGCTTGCGCTTTCAAAGTCTTCAGCGCCTGCATCGCTCGCACACTCAAACAACTCATCTTCGCTCATCGACGAGCGTGCAATTGCAAGCACGCCCTTGCGATCAAAGTTAAATAAGACCGATCCCGGAGAAGCAATCGCGCCCCCTTTTTTGTTTGTCGCAATCCGCATATCTGACGCCGTGCGATTTTTATTATCTGTCATGGCTAAAACGACAATTCCAACACCTCCATGACCATAAATCTCATAAGTCAATTCAGTGTAATCCGCTTGGTCGGTGTTCGATGCTTTTTTAATATTACGCGCGATGTTGTCAGCGGGAAGGTTGACTGCTTTTGCTTTTTGAATGACCGCGCGTAACTTGGCGTTACTTTTGGGATCTGGGCCACCTTGTTTCACTGCGCTGATTAACTCTTTAATAACACGTGAAAAGACTTTTCCCTTTTTGGCATCTGCCCGTTCTTTTTTGTACCTAATATTCGCCCACTTACTATGTCCTGCCATCACATCATCTCAATTGTTTTTGCATTAAAATTTTATCGTAGTAATTCCCTTCCCGATCTTTTAAAAAACGAGGGTGCACTCCATAGTGCTTGAAACCCAACCGCTCATAGAGGCGAATGGCCCTGTTGTTTGCATACACTTCTAGATGCAAAATCTCGATGTTAAAGCGCTCTTTTGCGCGCCGCTCTAACGCTTTAACAAGAAGCGCGCCAATTCCCTGATTGCGGTAGCGCTCATCGACGATCACCACAAATAAGCACTGGTGTTTGAGTTTTTCAATCGGTTGAATATAGAGATTTGCCGCACCACACGGCTCTTTCTTATATATAGCAGTGAGAGCCGTCCCTTGCCCTAAGTAGCGGAGCCAGATACCGACCGCATCGGCCACCTCACGTTGATTTTCCATGGGGAATCCAGCAAGTGTTTCAGATTGCATCAACCATTTTTCAATGAGCGGTCCATCTTTTTGCGTTGTTTCCCGAAAGTAAAGCGTTGGTTTGCTAACCATCTTTTTGCGCGCCCCCTTGTTCCAATAAACATTCAAAAACCAGCCGCGCGCGGTACTGATCTTTTCCCTCTTTTACCGCCTTCTCTTGACGCACAATTTCGCGATAGCCTCCTTGCTTGAGCACGTGAATCGCAGGGCACCCTTCATAGAGCTCTACATGGACAGTTTCCAGATGAAATCGGGTTGCCGCTAAATGGTTGATGTTGCGGATGAGCGCTGTTCCAATCCCTTTTCGCTGCATGGCTGGATCGACAATCAAGTACATCATCGAGTGGTGAGCGACTTTTCGATAGGGCATTAAAAATAAGACCGCCATGCCAACAGGTTCATCGCGATAGGTCGCCGTTAAAGCGGCTTCGAACTTCCCAAATCCGATCCAATTCGCCGTCATCATCTCGGTATCTTGCGTCGACGAGAGCGGAAACCAGCGCATCATTTCCTCATCGCTCAGCCATTTTCTTAGTGGAGTCACATCTTCTTTTACCGAATAGCGTAGATCAAATTCATCAGACTCTGTGATTTTTTCGCCCATTGTTTATCCAAACTCCTTTAAATAGGCATTGATAAAGCCGTCGATTTCTCCATCCATCACCGCCAAAATATTTCCTTCTTCATACTTGGTTCTCGTATCTTTGACAAGCGTGTAGGGCTGAAAGACATAGCTGCGAATTTGCGACCCCCAAGCAATTTCTTTTTTTTCGCCTCCAATAGCGCGTAATTTTTCTTCTCTTTCTAAAACTTGGCGTTCATAAAGACGCGCCCGCAACATAGAAAAACACGTTTCCTTGTTCTGAAGCTGACTCCGCTCTCCCTGACACGAAACGACAATACCTGTAGGTAAATGGGTGATGCGCACAGCCGAATCGGTGGTATTGACATGTTGCCCACCAGCACCTGACGAGCGAAAAGTATCGATGCGCACCTCTTCGGGAGGAAGGTCTATCTGGATCTCTTCATCGATTTCAGGAGTGACATCGATAGAGGCAAAGCTGGTATGGCGTCGCGCATTGCTGTCAAAGGGGGAAATCCGCACCAACCGATGGACCCCTTTTTCTGCTTTGCAGTAGCCGTAAGCAAACTCTCCGATAAGGCGGATCGTCATACTTTTTATCCCAGCCACTTCTCCTTTAAGGACGTCGACAACTTCGATTTTCCAACGCCGCTTTGTCGCCCATTTTTGGTACATCCGCGCAAGCATCTCTGCCCAATCGCACGACTCTGTCCCCCCAGCTCCGGCATTAATGCTCAAAAAACAGTTATTTTTATCGAGCTCACCTGAAAGCATTTTCTTGACTTCGAGCTCTTCGATCTGCTTTTCCACCGTATCGAGTTCAGAAATAAGCTCGCCGTAAAGGGCCGGATCTTTCTTAGGGTCGACCTCTTCGAGCAGTTGCGCTGCATCGTCAAAGCGAGCTTGCGCACTTCGGTAGGGAACAATCCATTGTTTGAGCTCTTGGACAGCTGCAACGGTCTTTTCCGCCTGAGCGCGCTCGAGCCAAAAATCGGACTTAGCCATACTCGCTTCGAGGGAAGCAAGCTCTTTTTCCTTCCCTTCTAGGTCAAAGATACCTCCACATGTGAAGGAGCCGCGATTGCAACTTAGAAAGTCGCGCTTTGATTTCTTCTTGCATAACCTAAAACCCTCAGAAAAAAGAAAGATTAATCACAGGATTATAGAGGTTAGCGATGGCAAAAGCAAGGTTTGACCTCGCGTTGGGCAGGAAAAGGTGTAAGAGATCTACCTTAACCTTGACCTCGCGATAAAAGAAGATGGTAATCGGGAGTCACGCTATAAGACCAAAAGGGCTTTTTTTCATTCAATGGCTCGCTGCGAAAGACAACCTCGCCCTCTTTTTCATACGCCCTCATCCTCACCCCATCAGGCACTTCGATCACTTGATCTCCTTGCAACGTCACATCCTCAGCAACAAATTGCGAATGGCCATGTAAAATCAGGGTAAATGCTGCGGCACGCTGCACGTCATGCTTCCAAAAAAGGTGGTCGCCACTCCAATCAATTCCATTATTTTCAACCCGAACATGGCGCAAGATGCACTGCCCAGTGCGATGTGAATAGCAAAGCTTTGCCTTATCATCGAGGTGCCCCATCACGGCATCGGCGCGAATCAACAAACTCCCCTTCAAATGTAGGTTGGCAATTTCGACATCGGCAATTTCCAAATGGAGCTCTGCTCCGGGTTCAAAAACCCCTCCTTGTATTTTTTGACCAATAATAGAATAAAGAGGTCCTAAAGCTGGATGATAACTCAGCAAAAAAGAGGGGCCGTTGCGTTTGAAAGTCTCTTCATCGACAGGAGGAGGCAATGAGATCCCACAGTAATTTTCGAGAAGCTCATGAGCATTTTGCAAAAAGTCGTAGTAACAGCCGTCGGGCGTCTCGATAAGCGCTCCATTGGGGTTGCTTTTCCGCTTAGCTGTCGAAATTGTCTTGCGCCGCTTATTGAAAGTGAGGTAAGCGGCAAGTCCTTTTGCAGGTGGCTTGGTGCTATCTTTGACTGTCGTAAAGGCATCGGCCAAATTTTGCATCGTCGCCTCAAGGCGTGCAATAGGCTCGTGTTGAACTGTCCCCTCTCGCATGTGCTCCATGACGCGAAAATTCAATAACAGTCCCGGAAAGGGATTGTCTTTGACTGCTTGGATAGCTGCTTTAAGATCAGCAAATAAGATATTGGTATTCGACGGGAAAACCGACGTACGGCCACCTGGCGCATCCGCCTCATCTTCAATGCCAAAACGGGCAAAATCGCAATATTCGATATTAGTTAACACCGCGTGCTCTTTCCCGTCGCGGGTTGTGACCTTAACGACATTCATCCCCTCTTGGGCGTCGATGAGGCGGGGGCAAGAGGCAAAGCCAAAAACCTGGTCGCGCTGCCATCCCACCCCTAAAAAAGCCAATAACCCACTATCGATCCCTCCCATGGGATTATTGATTTGTCGAACGAGAATTTTTTCCTTCCCCAATTGGTCAAGCCAATCCATCACCCCTTCGCGCAGAGCCAACGTCCAAATCGCCCCGTGTCCTCCAGGGCGCACGAGGAGCTTGCTAGGCGAGTTCAAACACCACTTTCCTTCGCGTGTAAAGGTAGGGACCGACGGCTGGCGAAAAAATCTAAAACTATCTTGAGGTCGCCCAAACCAGTCGTTTTCCGAGCAAATAGCACGGATGTGCATGGCATTGTCATTGACATCCGACGTCATCATCACAACCGGAGTTGTCACCTGCTCGCCATAAAGGGAAAAGGCGAGGTATTCGCGCGCTTGCAAATCGCGAATAACCCCTTCGAGAAGGTGCTTTCCTAAAAAGACCAAACGCGCGGCTGGCAACCGCTCTTGCGTTGCTTCATCGATGAGTTGCAACCGGTCTGCCGCACCACCTACGGGATACATCTCTGCGAGCTTACCTTGCGCGCGAATCCCGTTGACAATGGCTTGTCTCACAGTCTCATCTTCTTGCGTCAAATCAACTTTATGCGGCGGATAGAGCGCAACGCTTGCGCCCTCTTCTTTTTCCTGTCGCAGCAGTAATCCGAGGACGAGGTGTTGATAACCAACGAGCCCACCAACGGGGGCATAAAACTCTTCGACATCGACAAGCTCACCAACTAAAGCCTTCCAAGCATCGAGCCGCGTAGGGCTATGAGCACTTTCTGTAAACAGCGCGCGTTGACCAAGAGCAAGCGCAGCTTGGGCGACATAGCGTTTTTCAGGTGTAAGTTCTTGCAGAAAAAGGGAAAATTCCGAGCACTCTTCTTCTTTGGCTTCTAGCTCTACCCGATCGAGCACGGCGATTTTATCAGATAGCGTGCTAGCGCAACTGAGCGCGTGCAGTAACGCCTCGGTCTTTTCTCGCTGCTCAACCAGTTGCTCAATAGCCAAAGGTTCTTTCACTTTCATGAATGGTCCAGATCTAGGCTGCAGAGGAGAGGGAGATCTCTTCTCTTCTCTTTCCTTGGCGAGGATAACAAGTTATTATTTTTTAATCACTCAAAGAGAAACTCAAGGGTAGTGAACGGCGACAAGACACAGCCCTCGTGCTGGGGCTGGTGCAGGAACAAGAGCGCGGTTTTTCGCCACAAAAAGCGCGTCGATAGCACCTAAAGGCAACGTGCCTTGCGCGACTTTGAGCGCCGTTGCCATCAAGTTACGCACCATTTTGTAAAGAAATCCGCTCCCCTCAAACATCACCTCGAACCGTGTTTCCTTGTCCAAGCAACGAATAGCATACACTGTTTTTACTGGATCGCGCGCTGCTGATCCTCGCTGATTTTCATTTGCAAAAGCGGTAAAATCCTTTGTTCCAACAAACAGCGCAAGCGCTTGTTGAAGAAGCTTGAAATCGATAGGGTACCTCAGGTGCGTCGCATAACGGCGGGTTAAGGGAGCCTCAATAGCTGCTGTATTCAATGTATAGCGGTAGAACTTGCGACCTGCGCTATAACGCGCATGAAAGGAGAGGGGAACCTCGTCTACTGCGCGCACCCTAATAGACCCGCCCAATTCACAGTTTAACTTTTGAAGCAAGTCATTGGGCTCATAGGGGTGATGCAAAGCACAATGGGCCACTTGCCCAAGAGCATGGACTCCAGCATCTGTTCTACCTGCAGCCACGACAGCGCTTTGTTCGCCTGTCACCGCTGTCACAGCGCGTTGGACAGTTTCTTGGATGGTGGGAATATGGGGTTGGATTTGCCACCCCCCATAGTCAGTCCCATCATAACTAAGAATGAGTTTATATTTTTTCATGAAGAAACTCCGAGCTTTGACAACCGTTCATAACGATCGCACCTCTTAAGTCACGATCGGTAGATAAGCTCAGGTCGAATGAACATCCAAGTTGTTTCCAAAACTCTTTACATAGATAGATTGCGTAGTTTTTCCAAAATTCAGAAAAAAGGTTTGAAAACTATTTGCGTCAGGAATTTTGGAAACAACCTGGGTTCGGCAATTAAGAAAGGTGGTTGTTCACGCGCTTTGTCATTTCAAACATATTAATCGCTCTTTTCCCACCGAAGACCTTTGCAAGTTTTTCATCAGGGACGATATTGCGCATATTTTTTGGATCTTGAAGCTTGTGTTTTTTAATATAGGCCCAAATCTTTTTTGTCACTTGAGTGCGAGGGAAAGGGCCTTTTCCAATGACTGCAGCAAGCTCTGGACTGAGGTTCATGGGCTGCATGAACTTTGAGTTTTTTTTCATCATAATTGTCTCCTTTTGGAATCAATTGGGTTACCAGTATATTCAGGGCAAATCGCCGCCCTTTTTTTTCCTTTAGAGTCCTCTTGTAGCTCCATTGAGGATTAATAGTCAAAAGAAAACCATTTTCTAGGCCCCTTTCTACAAGAATCAGGCAAAACAAGCCCCGATGTCGCCCAAAGAAACGAGATAGGGCGAAGCTAAAAAACCCTTAGAGAGTGTGTCAACGCAACAACCTGACCCTTCAATCACGATCGTTATAAACCATTAAAAGCTTCTTTAACTTTTCTTTGACTTCGTTTTTAGACATTTTTTTCATCCTATATCTCTTCTCTGTCATGTGGTTTGAGTAGACATCAGATCCCTCGCCATAAGGCGCTGTATAAAAAACGAGTGTCGCCGTTGTTTCTTTGTAGTCGCAAACAACCCGATGCAGCTCGCTTTTCTTCAATCTGTACACCCGTCCAGAAGAAATTTGCTTTTTTCCCTGTTGACGTAAAAAAACCGACCCTAAATTTTTCATGCAGTATCTAAAGCCTTGATGGTTGCGCTGCGGCGTGTAGCGGTAATGGGCCATCTCAAAAGCTCCCTCCTCTTGTTCTGCACTCAGAGAAAATAGCTCTTGAACCGACGTTCCTACTAAAACCCCGGAAATAAAGTCCCATCGATGGTTGTGAATGTCTTCTCTTGTCTTTTTCCCATTTTCCTGCCACCAAATATGGAGCCGTAACGAGTAGTTATCTTCTTGCAAGAGAATCAGTTTATCGAATCCGTTGACGTGATAGTAGGAACGTTGCGCAATCGCTTCAAGCCAGTGATCGTTTGTGATGACCCGTTCAATTAACCTGGGAAACGTCTCTTGATCGATTAAATCAGCGACTAGGTTGACTTTGTCGCTCTCCTTTTTCCCGACATACGACTCTAAGTCACTTTCGAGAACATCTAAAATGTCTTCTGATCTTCTTTCTTGATGCCACCTATCAATAACGTCTAACGCCTGCAGTGAGGTGCCAAGAGTCATACTTAATACAGTCAACACAACCAACATACTTACTTTCCCCCAAGTTCTAACTTCCATGCCAAACTGCCTAGGTTCTGGTTGCACAATCTGATTTTTTAGAGATGAAATGGACATGATCGGAATGTTGGATGAAAGGGCCTAGCCAAACTGCTATTTTCAAAGCAAAAAACCAACCGAAACATTCTCTAGAAAGATAAAAAATCAAATTCCGCTAGCAGAGCCTGTAGCGATAAATATCAACAGCATGTAGAGCCACCTTTGACCACGCAAAATGCTTCCCTTTTTTACAAGGTGTTTCCACACGCGCTCGGTATAGCGTAAAAATACAGCTTTTAATCTGCCGACCGCAATGCGAGAAACGGGCTGTTACCTTTGCCATCATTTCCCTCTTGTTGACCAGCTCCTTCGCCGAGAAACAAGCGCCAAGCGCTGGCGTTGGCACAATTTCCACTTCTTAAATTACGATCGGTATAAATAGACCTTTCATTAAAACAAAAATCTACTTTTTCGTTAATTTAAAACTTTTTTTTAAAAAGGCGCGACACTTTCCAGCCTATCTACCGACCGTATGCCGAGCATTGCTGGATCACGCTCGGCACCCTTCAGACAGGATCACACCACGCCGAAACCAGCAAAATCATGGGTTGCAAAAAAGCCCTTTATTCATTAACCTTGTCCTATCATTTTCCGTCGAAGTCTTAGCCGCGAGCTTCGATCCTTCATCATCTATGCCGATGTGGTGGAATTGGTAGACACGACAGATTCAAAATCTGTTCTTAGCAATAGGGTGCTGGTTCGAGTCCAGTCATCGGCACTTGAAGTTTTGTTCAATGAGAGTGCGCGGAAAATCTCTACTGTCTCATGTTGTCATTTAAAACCGCCGACCTCCTTTTTTTTGATTTTGACGGTCTCCTCGTCAACACCGAACACCTCCACTTTCAAGCCTACCAACACCTTGTCACCACGCATCACCTCTCTTTTCCGTGGACTTTTTCCGAGTTTGCTGGCATTGCACACCAAAAGGCCAATGGGGTCCGCGAGGCGATGACCCGCCAGTTTCCCTCGCTCATCGACCAAATAGGGTGGGAGGCTTTGTACGCCGAGAAACAGCGCTATTATGCCCAACTCTTGTCTAGCAAAGAGCTCGATTTCATGCCTGGCGCCGCTGCAGTTTTAACCCTTGTTCAACAACTCAACATTCCGCACGCTGTCGTGACTAATTCTCCTTTAGACCAAATAGCTGCCATCCGTTCTCGTCTTCGTCTACTCCAAACTATCCCCCTTTGGGTCACGCGGGAAAATTACCCGCTCCCCAAACCTGCTCCCGACGGTTACCTTAAAGCCATCGACCTTCTTGGCGGCGCTCGACAAACCATGGTCGGGTTTGAAGATTCGCTGCGAGGTATTCACTCGTTGCAAAACGCCGGGATTACCCCGATTCTTATTTGCGCTAACGACCACCCTCAACTCCAAACGATCAAGCCAGGATCGTTGACCTATTTTCCCTCTTTTACCGCTTTATTGGACACGGTATAGTTTGAGCTTGGTTCGCAGTGTGCGCACGCTAATGCCTAACTGAGCAGCTGTCTTTCCTTGGTGATGTTGATTGGCATGAAAAAGGGCTAAAATATGGCGTTTTTCCACCTCTTTTAATGTCACAGGGCGCATCCCTTGTTCTGCCCGACCGACAGAGATAGGATCAAAGGCGATGTGATGCACGCTCTCTGTCTCAGCCATAGCTAGGCTATGCTCTAAGACGTTGCGCAGCTCTCTTACATTGCCAGGCCATCGATGCGCGAGAAGCTTCTCATAAGCCGACGAAGAAAGCGTTTTTTCTCCCCATTGATGAGTAACGCACAGTTCACGCACAAGGTGCTGCGCTAACGGAATGATGTCCTCTTGCCGCTCTCTTAAGGGCGGCAAAAATAGAGGGATCACATTTAAACGGTAGTAAAGATCTTCGCGAAAGCGGCGTTCTTGAAGCGCTTCTTCCATATTTTGGTTGGACGTTGAAATGATTCTGACATTGACTGTGACTGGAGCGGTGCTGCCGAGCCGTTCAAGCTCTTGCTCTTGGATGATGCGCAGTAATTTAGCTTGGAGTCTAGAGGGAATTTCCGATACTTCATCGAGTAGCAATGTCCCACAATCAGCGCGCTCAAACCGCCCTATTTTCCGCGCTAACGCCCCCGTAAACGCCCCTTTTTCGTGACCGAAAAACTCCGACTCTATTAATGTGTCGGGAACAGCCGCGCAGTTCACTTTAATAAACGGGGCATGAGCGCGTTGTGATAAAGCGTGGATCTGGCTTGCGATGACCTCTTTCCCCGTTCCCGACTCGCCGATAATAAAGACGTTGGAGCTGCACTGCGCGATCTTGCCGACTTTGTAAAGAACCTGACGCATCACCTCACTTTTCGCCACGATGCGGCTACTTCCCTCACCCCACCGGGCAAGTGCCGTTTCAATCTCTTTCTTTTCCAAAGGGAGCTTCAATACTGCGGCAAAAGAGCCGGCTTCTTCGTTTGACAAGCGAGATCCAAGGCCAATAACAGCGACACCTTGAGTTGTCGCGTTGCGGTGCTTTAGCGCGCGCGCGCCAGCCAGATCAGCAAAAATACAGACAAATTTTTTCTCACTTAGCAACGCCTCTGCACGTGCAGCCTCTGTCACACTAAAAAGGCGGAACCCTCGCCTTCTTATTTGATCGATCAGGAGTTGTTTAGACGTTAACTCGTCACTAATTAACAAGACATTTTTCTTCATCTCGTTGCCTCTCCTCTTCTTCAATCATGGTCGATATACCGCCCTCGATTTTTTTTTGCAATGCCGGTTACAATGGTGCCATGCGCTGTTCTTTGTTTTGCTTGCTTGTTTCTCTTTTTTGCTTAGGTTGCTCAGGGTTACGCCGTTCAGAAGAAAAAAAACTGCGGCAAAATAACCTCACACTGATGGCAGTTTCTGATTTACAAGCAGAGCCTCCCCTCCCGCTACAACCAAGCTCTGCTGCGCTCCCGACCTATCCGTGGGATGAAAAATGGATCGGAGCTCACCGCCGCATTACCCGTGAGTTTTTCCGCTGCTTGGGTTCGGCTCCCCCTTTTTGTTTTATACAAGATCCCCAGCGCGATTGCCGCGGCATCGACGAGCACAGCTTGCCGATTAAGGATCATGAAGAGTTCATTTATCCCATCCTTATCAAGCTACTCAACTATCTCCAAACCGCCACAAACAAGCGCGTTGTCATTACGTGCGGCCACCGTTGTCCAAGACATAACAGCTACGCCGACCCCAGTTGGAAAAACCGGACCTCTAAACATCAAATTGGCGCCGAAGTCGATTTTTATGTCGAAGGGATGGAAAGCCAACCTGATCGCGTCATTGAGCTTTTACTCACCTACTACCGCACGCAAACAAGTGATCCCTGCACGCGCACCTTTGTACGGACGCGCCATCATGGAACGCGGACACCTTCTTGGACAAATCGAGAAGTCAGCCTAACCCTTTCTGCCGCTGATGAACGGCGAGATCTAGATAATCACCACCCTTACCCCTATCTAACAATTGAAGTTCTCTACGATATGCAGGCACACTCTCGGATCGCCTACTCTTGGCAACAAGCTCATCAAGGCTATTTTAGGCGCTGACCGATCGCAACTCAAGCATCGGTATATCTTT
>CAYTIT010000023.1:4216-11985 GCA_964437975.1 uncultured bacterium | reverse complement strand
GACAGGATATAGTCCACATTCGAGAGAGACTAGGCATAGCCACTTGAGTTGGATGGGAAACGCTCTGGTTGAACACACGCTCATTTCAGGTCCTGCTTTTAAAAAAAGACAACTGTCGGCTTCGCGCGCGATTGTCGAATGGGGAATGTTGCACACCGCGATGACTTTCGCCCCTTTGGCTTTGGCCTCGCGCACGGCGGCAATCGTATCGGCGGTTTCGCCCGACTGACTGATGGTGATCACCAAGGTGTTTTCTGAAATCAACGGATTGGTATAGCGAAATTCCGAGGCAATTTTTGCTTCGGCGGGAATACGGGAGAGGTCTTCGAACATTAACGCGGCAATGACCCCGGCGTGCCAAGCGGTTCCGCACCCTAAAATGACCACGCGGTTGATCGTTTGCAACTCTTGGGGTGAGAGGGTCAACTCATCAAAAATCGCTGTGCCAAATTCGTCGCAACACCGCTTTTGCATGGCGCGCTGCACTGTCTGCGGCTGCTCGAAAATCTCTTTGAGCATAAAGTGGTCAAAACCATTTTTTGAAACAGGGGTGTTTTTAAATCCAATCAGCCGCCTCTTTTTTTCGATTTGCTTTCCCTGAAGATCGTAAACCTCAACTTGACCACACTGAACGGTTGCGATTTCGTCGTTGTTCAAATAGGTCACATGAAGCGATTGGCCACTGAAAGAGTTGGCGTCTGATGAGAGATAAGCGCTCTTTTTTTGAGGGTTGAGCCCAATGACAAGCGGGCTTTCGCGCGAAGCTGCGACGATTTCTTCGGGGTGATGCACATGGATAGCAGCAATGGCAAAAGAGCCATGGAGGTCGCGCACCGCTTTGGTCACAGCGCAGCGCAGGTTGCCTTGGTAATAGTAGGCGATCAGCTGGGCGATCACCTCAGAGTCGGTGTCCGAGACAAAGGTGATCCCTTTGTCTTCGAGCTTCGCTCTGATGGCAAGGTAGTTTTCAATGATGCCATTGTGAACAAGGGCAACAGTTTGTGCTTGATCGAGTTGGGGATGGGCATTTTCCTCATTGGGAACGCCGTGGGTCGCCCAGCGCGTATGGGCAATAGCTGTTGTTAACTTGAGTTTCTGCAGCGCAAGCGCAGATTTTAAGGCGTGAACTTTTCCAACCCGTTTACATGCGCGGATTTTGCCGTCGATGATCCCCGCAACCCCTGAAGAGTCGTAGCCACGGTACTCTAAAAGCTCAAGGCCTTGCAAACAGACATCAACAGCATTGGTTTGTTCGCTTATCGGGCAAATGTAGGCGTGAATTCCACACATCGTGTATCCGCTAACAGTAAGAAGGTGCAATGAACCCTTGTTTGTTTTTATTCTACAAAGAGAGCTCTTTTTAACGCGAGATGAAGGAACCCAGCAGCGATGATATTTTTTCAGTCGTCGTCGTCGTACTCGTACTCTTCTGAAAAAGGGTAGATCCCCTCACTATCATCAAAATCTTCGTCTTCGATTTCCGTATGGGGGTCTAAATAGAAGGCGAGTGAAGTGGCTCGAGGAACAGGCAAGTAGTCGCTTTGCTCTTCTTCAGCACGAGGTTTGGGCCGCATCACAGGCCACATCCCTAAAAAGAGAAAAAGGGCGCACAGAGCGCTTATCAATAAAAAAAGGCCGCTCGGCCCAATAGATTCCATGACAGCCGACGAAGCTAGCGGCCCTAAAATGCACCCTGTGCCATAAACAACGAGAAGTGAGCAAGTGACGCTGAGAATGTCTTTCTCGGAAAAAGCATCACAGGTCAAGGTAATCGACAGCGGGTAAAAGGTAAAAGAGATCCCGCCAAAAAGGACCATTAACCCGAGAAGAAGTAAGTAGGCAAACTGTTGACTGTAAAAAAGAACAGCTGTCAAACCAAGCAAGGCAAAAACAACATAGGCAATCACCTTGCGGCGATTAAAAATATCAGACAAGTGTCCAATAGGCCACTGCAGTAAAAGGCCACCTAAAATGGTTCCCCCCATGATCTGAGAGATCTGGATGACAGAAAGGCCGATATTTTGGGCAAAGATCGGCGCAAGCCCGTAAAAAGAGCTCATGATGATTCCCGCAACAAAGCAGCCGATGATCCCAAGAGGTGCTCGTTTGAGGATATGGAAAATATGGGTCATTGACGACTCAAAGACAAGGGGCCCACTACTTTTCATCATGCAGACGGGGATGACAGAGAGCGAGCTGAGGAGCACAGTGATGGCAAAAGGGAATAAACTGCGCAACGGCGCAACGTTGAGTAAAAATTGGCCAAACCCTTGCGCTAAATAAAGCGTCACCATGTACAGGGATAAGAGTCGGCCGCGGTGTTTGACTCCTGTCGATAAAAGGAGCCAACTCTCAATGACAATAAAAAACCCCGCGCTGCAAAAGCCATTAAAAAAACGTAAAACGCTCCAACTTGCCGGCTGAATCATCAACCCTTGTGCAACAATCATGACCGAATTAACCGAGGCGAAAATAGCAAAGGTCCGAATATGGCCGATGCGCCGAATCAGCCGTTTGATATAAAGAGAGCCAAGCATCAACCCTAAGTAGTACGAAGCGTTAAGGACCCCAATGACCCAGCTAGGATACCCGTCGACAGCGATGCGCAAGCTGGTATAGGTATTAAAAAATCCGCTCCCGAGCATCACAATGACAAGGCTAACAAGAGGAGACACAACATTGCGCCACACACGTCTCACGGCGTCCTCCTGGGCACTACGACTTCTACTTTCGGCTTAGGAGCTTTCCACCCACTTGACTCTTTGTTTAAGGGCTGCGTGATCACAATGGATTTGTGCCCTTGACTTGATTTATGCAGCTCTCCCTTTTTTAAAATCACTTGCTCAAACGTATAGCAAATGAAAAAATGGCTTTCACTTTCGCGAGTCAACGAGACTGCCGCATTTGTCAAAACAGGAAGCAAATACTCTGGTTTTTCTCCAAGAAGCTCGACCATCCCCGCTTCAATGGCCGACTGGAACCCCGCCTTGCCTGCCTGAGAAAGTGCTTCTTGGATGATCCCAAATAAAAGGGGTCTCTCACCGAGGAATTTTTTCAGCTCTTGATAGACATAGATCAGGTGCTCGATCGTCACAGAATCAATCGCGCTCACATTCACACTGAGCTGGTTACCATCGTATAAGTAGAGTACCGGCCACTCTCGGTGTAATTCGCTGGCGAAATCGGCGGTCATTTGATTCAGTGTCGGGTCAGCGCGAATTTTTTCGCTCATCAACGGGAAATGCCCTGGTTCATTTTTAACAAGGCGCCTTGCTCCCTCTTGCATTTGTTCGATAAAAGAAAGAGAAGGCGTTAAGGTCTGCGGCGCTTCTTCAAATGCCCAGTCGATCAAATTGAGCGTGACCTCAGACACCTCTTGAATAGAGAGTAGAAATTCCCATTGGTAGTGGTTAAAAATGAGCGCGCACATTTTAAACTGTTGTTCCTCGCTAATATGATAAAGCTCTTCTTGCTGATTCCCCAGCTGAATGAGCTGTCGCCTGTTGACAAGTGGCAAATCGCGTGGCAAGTAGCGGCTTGCAAGATAGGTTTGAAGGACTTCAACATCCCGCTGAGACAGTTGAGAAAGCGTTTTGAGGAGGCGATAGGTTTTGTCCTCTGTTTCTTGTAACTCTTCAAAGTCGCGGTAAGCGAGGACAATTTCTTGAAAAGCTTTGCTTAGCTCTCTAAAACGGGTTAACAACCCTGGGTTTTTCCGCCCAATCGATGAGCGCGTTAACCGGTCGTGAATTCCGTGTGAGGTAAGATAAAACTCTTCTTTGAGAATTTTATTGCACAAGTTAATGCTTTGAATTTGACGGTACTGGTTGACTTTAGATTTTTTCTTAAGCTCATGCCATAACGTGAGATAATCGAGCCTCTCAGCGCGAAAACGTTGCCACCGAAAATAAGATGTTTCGCGCATGGGGTTCGTAATAAAAAGAAAAATTTCTGCGGGCGCATAAATGGCTTTAAACTCAAGGGCCTCTTCGGGGTTCCCCACTTTTTCTGTTTGAACCCGCATAAAAACAGCGTTAAGCGCTTGGCGCGGGTCGGTGTGTCCTTGCTCGCTGCGCACTGCTTCGATCCGCTCTTGAAGTTCTGTAAAGTAGAGCAACTTGCGCGCCGAAAGCGCTTGCGCTACGAGTTTGCGCGCCCGCTTGTGTTGTTTGTAGGCAAAGACTCCAAACGTGAGGATCGAGAGTATGAGGTTTTTAAGCCTTTTTTTGCCAAAGTGGTGGCGAAAGGTAATAGATACCGCATTTTGCCGTGATGCTTGATGGTTGACATTGACCCGTTTAATGTCGGGCAAAGAGAGCTTAGGCATTACCGGTCGCTTGAGAATAGTCTACCTAATTTCCGCTTGTAGCACCTCTTTCCAACAAAGTAAAGAAGAGCGGCGCAAATAGAGTTAAGTGATGAGCAAACTATACCCAATCGCCGTCATGATTCCCCCTTTCACCGTCCACAGTAACGTCCGGATCCAGTTTGTCGTGATTAACCCCGTGAGAATCCGCTTGGAAAAGCGGATGCTCAATTTTTGGTGCTGCACAGTTTGAAATAAAAAGGTCGACAGCCAAATGAGAATAAGGACGATCAGATTTGCTCCCGCCAAGCGGAGGAGATTTCCTTCAGGCACAAGCGAAATAAGCCACACAGCTGTCACAGCTTCGGCTACCATCAGCGGTCCAACAAGCAAGGCGGTTCTTTTCACGTGGCACCGCTCGTAATCCACAAACCCCTCTTTAATTTTTAGGTAAAGAGGGTAGTGGACAACTTGGGTGAACCACAAGATACCGACCATGATCCACGTTAAGAGAAGCTGAGCCAGCGTGATAACCGTTAATTCATTGATCATTGGACAATTGGAAGGATTGGATAAATTGCCGGTAATGGTCTTTCGAGTAGTTTTTTTCATCGCATTTCATTGCGAGAAAATAGAGGTTGTTTTCGGTCACAAGGACGCGTCCTTTAAAGTAAATCCCCTCGGCTGCGATAAAAAAGTCGAGCGCTTTATAGCCGTTGACCATCACAATATCGGCAAATTTTAGTTGCCCGGTTGGATTCTGCTTCATCAATCCATTCAAAATCCCCTCTAAGCTCAACTTTTCATGCATGCTCCCCATTTCTACAGGATATTGAGCGATCAACATCATATAAACAGCCCGTTTATCTGATGGCGCCGCGTAAATATCACAGCGCATTTCAAGTTGTCCTCCAGCAATAGGAGTCACTTGTTGCACATGTTGCGGCTTCATAGGAAAATTCACCGAGCAATTTCCCGGCATAGCAAACCTCGCCCAACGGTAACTGTGAGGCCCACCTCCTTGGCGCACAACTTTTTGAGAAAGCGGTATGTCCGCAACGGCGTAAGCACCGAAAAAAGAGAAATAGCTACAAAAGAAAACGCTCGCGAGGCGCCGAGACAACCTCCACATACGTTGTTTGATGCACTTGACCATGATCCCCCTCCCTATCTGTCAAGAAATGCAAATTAAAAAAAGCAATCAGCAAAACAATCACCATTCCGCCGACGACAATTAAAAACACATTGAGGAGAGCCATCCATGCAGAAAATCTTTGCACCTCCCCAAGTGCGTGTAGTGCGAGAATTGCCCCCCATATCAGCAATCCCTTCGCTACAAATCCAAGAAGCCTAAATAAGGGCGTTTGCCCTATAGCCTCTAATAGTCCTAGCCTCCCCCATATGAGCACTCCAGCGACAAGCCCAGGAAGGCTCGCCCAAAGTAGCGCCATCCGCACCTCTTTAAACGCCGCCTTGCCTCGAATGAGTTTGCCGGCGAGAAAAATAAAGAAGCTCCCCACTGTGAAATGGAGATATCCTAGAGGGAGGGCAAGAAGACAAACGGCGACAATGATCAACAGTGGTGCAGAGGTGGCGGGTTGCGCTGCTTGCAACAAAGAGAGCCCCGTAAAAATTCCATTGAGAAAACAAATAAGCCAAAAACGGTTGTTCACCTCGCCATTCACAACCGCCCGGATGGTTTGGCGCGGTTTTGTCCATACATGCAACCACGGGTTGATTGTCGGTCCTGCTTGAGACATGCTAACTCCTTACCTTTCTGTTTCGACGGTCAAATAAAGATCAAGAGTACCCACGTACTTTATTTTCGTCGATAGAAACCGAGCTGCCCCACTCTATACCGATCGATCTACTAGTACTACAACTTTAATTTAAAATAATAAAATTAATTATTCAACAGTAATAATTTTAATACTATTTTTAGTTATACCGATCGCGATTCAAAAAGCAGAAATTGTGCGCGTAGCCCGCGCACCAGATTTTTTATCGGCGATGCAGCCGATCAATAAGCTAGAGATGATGACACAGCCAACAACCCGCTTCTTGAATCACGCTCGGTATAATGACGGAGTGTCAAAAGAGTATCCTGTCTCGATCAGTTTGTTCGGCCTCACGCGTAAACTCGTCAACAAGAGCTCTTTGCCCTTTTGACCCAAGAGTAACCGCAGTCCAAAAGCAGGGATCCATAGCAACAAGCGACAACCCAAGCGGTTGGCAAGTATCTGTGCAAAGACGCGCTGTGGCACAGGTGAAGGCGCAACGCAGTTGACTGGGCCTCGCACATTTTTTTTTATTAAGATATGATAAAGAGCGCCGATGGCATCGCCGTGCGCAATCCAGCTCATATCGTGTTGGCCCGACCCAATCACACTTCCAAGGCCCCAATGAAAAAGCTTCATCATCTCGACAAGAGCGCCACCTAAATGACTCAGTACAATGCCAAAGCGGGCTTGAACAACGCGCAATTGGGGCAAGGTGACTTGTCTTGACGCCGCTTCCCAGCTCTGACATAACTGCGCCAAAAAAAGGGGCGATGGCTTGACATTGTCTTCTTCTAACCACTCGCCTTTCCTATCTCCGTAAATGCCGATTGCTGAAGCGCAGATCCACACTTCGGGCGGGTGGGCGAGTTGAGAAAGAAGCGAGGCGAGAAAGTGGGTTGTCGCGATGCGGCTGTCGGCGATGCGCTTTTTTTTCTTTTTGGTCCACCTTCCTTGAGCAATGTTTTCCCCTTCAAGGTGAACGACTGCATCAAACCCTTCGAAATCTGCCACAGTGGCTTCTTTTTTTTCAGGATCCCAAAAAACCGTCTGTGTTGCGTCAGAAGGGCGGCGCACAAGACGCCACACCTCATGACCGGCACGCTGCAAAAATCCTAAAAGGGCCGCTCCGATTAATCCATGCGAGCCAGAAATTAAGACCTTAAGCGGTCGATCAACGTGGTCATGAGCTGCCCGCTCAAGCTCTTGTTGTAATACCTCCTTGCGACGCTTAGCCAGTTGCGTCACTAAAGAGCGCACCTTTTGATCGCGCGCGCTGCCTTGTCCTTCCCATTCGATCTCTTCGCGCACCACGGTCTGGCCACCTTCGACTTGCTCAACAAGGCAGTGGTAGCGCGCACCTTTGACAATGCCTTGAGTGCACTCGGCAACTAGCGCGCGCTTTTCTTTAACAATCGCAAGAGCTACCGTGCACTTTTTTGGGAAGAGCGAGAATCTATTCAGCGTCAGTTCTAACGTCGAAGAGTCACGTTGGCGGACCACAACCGTGTTACTTTGCAGCGAAGTGACAAAAAAAGATGGGTGAGCAAGCCAGTTAAATACCACATCCACTGACTGCTCAACATAATGGCACAATTGAAGCTTAGATTTCACCGGCATGCCACCAACAATCACCTATATACCGATCATGATTCAAGAGTTAGGTTGTTGCCTTTGCTGTCATC
>CAYTIT010000023.1:0-4116 GCA_964437975.1 uncultured bacterium | reverse complement strand
CTTCGCTCATGCAACCTTTTGAGCGCGATCGGTCGATCAAGCGCAGCTAGGTTAGGTCAAGCGAGTCAAGCTATTGCTCTTTTGACGAACACGAGCTGCTGCAGCACAACATTTTGCATTTGCCCAGGAACTGAAGTCCCCAAAGGCCTGCAAGCCCGACGATCGCGTAGACAATCCGACTCAATGGTGCTGTTTGCCCACCAAAGAGCCAAGCGACGAGATCGAATTTGGCAAAACCCCATAGCCCCCAATTTAACGCTCCAACAAGAATCAAAATTAGGGCAATCACATTAAGTGCTTTCATGGCGCAACCTCCTTTCTTTCAACTTAAAATTTTTTGTTTAATTTGTCAGCAAAAACTTCATTTCATCGTCGCATAGCCCCCCCTAGAAGGGTTGGCGTCCTCTTCGCGGTATTGACTTCTTATCGCTCTTCTTCGTAAAATAGCGCGTTATTTGAACCGACTGTGGTGACCTATGTCTTTGAACAGCGACACTGTAAAACACCTATCAACACTCTGCCGCCTTCATTGTACAGAAGAAGAGCTCCATACGTTGACAGGTAAACTTCACGAGATTCTCGCTCTCGTTCGCCAAATGCAAGCAATCGATACGACACAAGTTTCCCCATGCAACCATATTTACGATGCCCTTCAAACCCCTTTGCGCGATGACGATCCATCGCCTCCCTTAGAGAGAAAAACCTTTTTAGACAATAGCCCTTCTCACATCAGTGGAATGATCCGCGTCCCCTCTGTTATCAAAAGTTAGGACCCCCATGCTTTACCGCCTCTCAGCCCAGGATTTACATGCAGCGTTTCTGAAAGGAGACTCTACCGCTTCAGAGATCGCCGCCTACTTTTTAGCGCGCGTGCAACATGTGGATGAAGATATCGGCGCTTTTTTGAGCGTTCTTTCAGATCGAGTGATGAAAAAGGCTGCTGAACTCGACCAAAAAAGAAGCCACAATAAACCTCTTGGCAAACTCGCCGGAATTCCTATTGCCATCAAAGACAATATTCATATCAACGGCGAAATCACAACTTGCGCTTCGCGGTTCCTCGCCAACTACCGCGCCCCCTTTTCGGCCACTGTCGTCGACCTGATCGAAAAAGAAGATGGGCTGATTTTAGGAAAGACAAACCTCGATGAATTTGCGATGGGTTCTTCGACAGAGCATTCGGCTCTACAAACGACGCGCAATCCGTGGAACCTCGCCAAAACAGCCGGCGGCTCTTCAGGTGGCTCTGCAGCCGCAGTGAGCGCGCGGTGCGCTCCGCTTGCACTTGGAAGCGACACCGGGGGGTCCATCCGCTTGCCCGCGTCTTTTACGGGAACGGTCGGGTTCAAGCCGAGCTACGGACGGGTTTCTCGTTTTGGCCTCGTCGAATTTGGCTCTTCGCTCGACCAGATTGGCCCTTTTGCCCACTCTGTTGCCGATGCCGCTTTAATGTTAGAGGTGATCGGCAAGCCGTGCGCGCGCGATGCAACGAGTCTCCCTACACCAGGCAAACCTTACCTCGATACTTTGACTGCCTCAATCCAAGGAAAAGTGATCGGCATTCCTTGGGCCGCGCTAGAGTCTCTTTCCCCTTCAATGCATCAACACTTTGAAACGACAATCGCCCTCTTTAAAGAGCTTGGCGCTCAAGTGATCGATACCCCTCTTGCACTGATTGAAGCCTCTATCCCCGTTTATTATGTCCTTTCAACAGCAGAGGCCTCGACTAATTTATCTCGCTTTGATGGCATTCGCTATGGAAAACGCTCTGAAGAAGCGACCTCTCTCGATGAAATTTACGATTTTTCACGCCGCGAAGGATTTGGCCCTGAAGTGAAACAGCGCATTATGCTCGGCACTTTTGTTTTGTCTTCTGGCTATCAAGAAGCTTATTACCAGCAAGCTCAGAAGGTGCGGACACTCATCATCCAAGAGTATGCGCGCGCCTTCAAAGAGTGTGACGTGATCGCGATGCCGACAACGATTGCTCCCCCGTTTGACCTGGGAAGTATCAGCTCGCCTGTTGAGATGTACCAACAAGACCTCTACACGATTGGAGCCAATCTCGCCGGTCTACCTGCAGTCAGCGTCCCGACGGGACTCGATAACGAGGGACTTCCCCTCTCAATCCAATTGCTCGGTCCCCACTTTGCTGATGATAAAGTGCTCCGCTTTGCGTGCCAAATCGAGCAGGCGCTCCGCCCTGCTTCTTTGATTCCCCCCCTGTGCGATAAGGAGGTCACCTCATGAGCGGTATTTGCTACGAAGAGTGGGAGCCGGTCATCGGCCTTGAAATCCACGTTCAGCTTAGCACGCGGTCTAAACTTTTTAGTCCCGCACCCAACCAGTTTGGCGCAGAACCCAATACCTTGATCGACCTTGTCGATACCGGCCAACCTGGCGCCCTTCCCGTGCTCAACCGAGAAGCTGTTGAAAAAGCGGCGCGCTTTGGGTGCGCTGTTGGCGCCAAAGTCGAGCTTTTTAGTCGCTTCGACCGCAAATCGTACTTTTACCCCGACAGTCCGCGCAACTTTCAAATCACCCAGTTCGACCACCCCATCATTCGCGGGGGACACGTCATCGCCGATGTCGACGGGGTGACAAAAACATTTGCTATCGACCGCGCTCACCTCGAAGATGACGCAGGTATGCTCAAACACTTTTCCGATTTTGCCGGCGTTGATTACAACCGAGCGGGAATTCCCCTTCTTGAAATCGTTTCTGAGCCTTGCATGTTTTCGCCTAAAGAGGCCTGCGCTTATGCAATGGCACTGCGCGCGATCATGGAGTATTTAGACATTTCTGACTGCAACATGGAAGAGGGTTCGCTCCGCATTGATACCAATGTTTCTGTCCGCCCAAAAGGAGATAAAACGTTGCGGCCTAAAGTCGAAATTAAAAATATGAACTCATTTTCGTTTATGATGCTGGGAATTGAAGCGGAAATTCGGCGCCAGATTCGCGCCTATACCCACCACCCTCATAAAGATCCTAAGCTTGTTGTTCCAAGCTGCACAATGCGCTTTGACGTCGATAAAAAAGAAACGATTCCGATGCGCCTTAAAGAAGAAGCCAAAGACTACCGCTATTTCCCCGAGCCGAATCTTCCCCCACTGATTCTCACCCAAGAGTGGATTGATGCAATCCAAGCTGACCTTCCCGAGCTTCCCCACGAGCGCTATAAGCGCTATGTCGACGCGCTCAAACTCTCTGAGTACAACGCATCGATCCTCGTCAACGACAAAAAACTCGCCGACTATTTTGAAGCAGCGCTTCAAGCGCACCACAACCCGTCTTCGCTTTGCAACTGGGTCACCGTCGAGTTTGTCGGCCGTTTGAAACAACGGGGCGTGTCGATGCAAGACTCTGGCATTCCAAGTCGCCATATCGCCGAGCTTGTCGCACTGATCGATCAAAAAACGATCACTGGGCGCATCGCAAAAGAGATTGCCGATATCATGGTCGAACACCCGACGAAAGCGCCGACGACCATTGTGAAGGAAAACCCGAGGTTCCAAGCGTTAAACGACCCAGCAGCTATCGCCCCTCTTGTCGATCAGGTCCTTGCGCAAAATGAACAATCGGTTACCGATTTCCGGGCTGGAAAAGAGCGCGCTTTTAACTTTCTTGTTGGCCAAGTAATGAAACTTTCTAAAGGGAAGGCTTCGCCAGACGCCGTGAAAACGCTTCTCAAAGACAAGCTCTCAAGCTAAGGGCCACACGAGCACGTGCGGTTTTTGGCCTTTTTTGTGGCCACAAGTCACCAAAAAAAAACCGCTTAAAAAAGCGGTTTTTTTCTCATCTGAGCATCAGCTGTTAGCGGGCTCCTTTCCAAGCCTTTGCCATCCATGACCAGCCAGTACGCCTGAACTTAATCCAGTTTTCGTTTTTCCCCCTGGTCCAGCATGTGCAAATAGCTCCAATAAGTGCGATTATGCCACCTACAAATCCCGTCAAAAGACGCGCCCCAAAGCTCTTCATAGCTTTCGACGGAGCGCCTATCTTCGGCTGGTGGTGATCGCTCTTTCGTCCTGCTGAATTTCTATTGCAAATCCTTGATGCTGTACTACTAGACATGGTTATCGACATAATTTTCTCCCTTATTATTTTTAAACT
>CAYTIT010000022.1:0-12141 GCA_964437975.1 uncultured bacterium | reverse complement strand
ATTAAATTGCATTTTTTTTGTTTTTAGTTTATATTTATATAAACAAAAACCAAAAAAGGTGTTTTTATTATGTCAATAAATCTTTATAATGATAATTCGAATCTACCAATACCTGGTAACTTTTCTTTATTTCTTAGCTTTTATTCTAGAAAATTAAACATTAATTCAAAAAATATCCCAAACACTGTTTTAAAAACTATTTTAGACTACTCTCAAGTGATATTTAATTACAGAGAGTCTCAGTTTGAGAAAATAGAGTCAAACAAAGATTCAATAAAAAAACACCCAATTTTAAAAAAATTTAGCGAGGTATATTCTTTAAATGGGAGTTTATTTTTAAAGAAAACAAAGAAATCCGATCTGTTTTTTGGCCTGCTGTTCAGTGAATTATTGGGCAATGAAGCTGTTCCTCAAACCCTCCCTGTAGAAAGTAAAACAGAAATCTATCCACTTGTCAAAGTGAATCCAAGCTATAAAGAAGGGTATTCTTTGCAAAAAAACGACAAAGATTTTAAGAAATATTCGTCAGAGTGTTCGTCTGATGAGGAAAAAAAGAAAATGGCAAAGATTTTAGTGACGTCGTTTATTTTGGGAGATCCGGACGTGCATTGGAGTGACTATGGTGGCAATATTGGAGTTATCGAACACGAAGGCAAATTCACCCATTTTCGAATAGATTTTGGGCTTGCAGGTGATTTCGGCGTCCATCATAAGTTTACGAAGAAAAAGTGGTTTAAGCGTCTTAGAAACTATGCTAACGAAGGAAGAGCCCAACTCGACTTTGAAGATAAGGACCTTAAGCAAGCTTGCAAGACAGTAGCAAAGATCCTTGAGACAAAAAAAGAGGCCATTAAAACGATAGGCAAATTTTGTGACAACCAGCCCTACGCATTTCCAAACGATAGAGACTGCGTTGAACGTTTTAACCCGAACCGTCGCTATGAATCCCCGATGTTTCCTCCTACTAACGTATGTCGAGGCGAAAAATGGACAAAAGGAAACAGTTTTTCTTACGCTGTAAGAACCCGGGTTGCCCAATTTTGCTCTCTTGTCAAACAGCTTGATTAAATGAGGTTGGCGGTGATACGGGCGCGGTAACGCTCCATCGCACTGACCATAAAGTGGAGATTGTGAATCGACGCAAGTGTGAGAGCGCTGAGCTCTTTGGCTTTAAAAAGATGGTGCAAATAGGCGCGGCTATAGTGGGTACACGTGAAACAAGAGCATGCTGCTTCGAGTGGAATAAACTCTTGGCGGTGTGTTGTCCGCGTGATTTTAAGGGCGCCTTCGCGCGTTAAGAGCATGCCGTGACGTGCGGCGCGCGTCGGGTAAGAGCTGTCAAAGGTATCGATCCCAAGGGGAACACACTGCTCGAGTGATTCAAGATCGGCGATGCCGAGAAGGTGATTAGGCGCTGTTTCTGGAAGGAGGGGGAGGGTAAAGCGGAGCATATCGACCATTTCGCGTTTCGTCTTGCCCATGCTCCCGCCAAGAGCGAAGCCATCAAAGGGAAGTTTTTGTAAAAAAAGGGCGCTTTTTTTGCGCAGCTCGTGGGAAACACCGCCGTGGACAACCGCATACATCGCCTGATTTTGCGGGTTTTTGAGGTGCTCGGCTAAAGACCGCTTTTCCCAGTCGTGCGTGCGGTCAAGCGAGTGCTTTAGCGAGGCCTCGTCGATGTGGTAGGGAGGGAGTTCATCAAAAGGGATAATGATATCGGCGCCGAAGGCTTTTTGCGCTGCAATCGAACGCTCTGGAGTGAGGACGATTTTCTCGCCGTTGCGGTAAGAGCGGAAGGTGACGCCTGCGTCGGTAATTTTCAGAACAGAACCATCGCTTTTTTTTGTGCCGCGACTTTTAAGTTCGCGCGCAACTGATCCATAGGCAAGGCTAAAAACTTGGAACCCCCCCGAATCGGTAATAATCGGCAGGTCGCGGTTGATAAAACGGTGAATGCCACCTGCTTGACGCACGACCTCTGTGCCTGGTTGGAGGAGGAGGTGATACGTATTGCAAAACATGAGTTGTAGGCCAATTTCGCTGACAAGGCGGTTGTCGAGCGCTTTGAGAGTGCCGTTTGTGCCAACAGCCACAAAGTTGGGTGTGTCGATCACACCGTGTGGCGTATGAATGCGTCCAACGCGCGCCCTTGAGCGGGTTGATTGGTAAAGAATTTCAAAACGAAAAGGGGGCGTCATAGTAGCTCTGTGGATAGGTTATTTAAGTCGAGGGGAGGGGCTCTTGTTTGAGTTTGATTCCCTCGGGAACATGTAGCGTTGTTGTGGGAAAAGCACACTCCGCGCCATGTTGTTCAATGATTGCGACTATTTTTAGATAGACATCTTGTTGGTAGAGAAGGTAATCGGCCCAGTCAGTTGTCTTAGTAAAGCAGTAAATAAGGAAATTGAGCGATGAAGGGCCAAATTGGTCGAACCGAACCATGAGGTATTGGTTCGTGTCGATTTCGGGGTGGGTCCGCAACATCTCTTCGACGTCTGCAACGATAACGCTCATTTTAGGGGCATCTTCATAGCGAATTCCAATCCGCGTCGTGATTTGGCGGTTTGACATCCTTGAAGGGTTTTCAATAGAAATATTGAGAAAGACTCCGTTGGGGACGTAGAGCGGTCTTTTTGAAAAGGTCCGAATGCGCGTGACGCGAAATCCGATGTGTTCGACTGTGCCTTCAATTTCCTTGTCGGGAGAGCGAATCCAATCGCCGATAGAAAAGGGGCGGTCGAGATAGAGCATGAAGCCGCCAAAAAAGTTAGAAAGGAGGTCTTTTGCAGCAAATCCCAAAGTGATGCCACTTGCACCCCCAAAGGTGAGGATCGCTGAAATATTGATATTGCGCGTTTGCATGTAGACAAGAATGGCGATACTAAAGGCGGCGATCCGGGCGATGTGGCAAACGGCGCGGACAGTGGTTTTATCGTACTGCTTTTTTTTCTTGCGGTGGCCGCGGACGTAGTCTTGCTCGAGGTGTTTAATAAAGCGCAAGGTGAACCAAAGTAAGAGCGCAATGACGGCAAAAGCGCGAAAAGAGGTGAGAAAGCGGATGAGGGCAAGGTGATCAAAACGGGCGCTTAAAATTTGGAGCGCGTAGGTAAGAGTTAAGGCCCAAATAAAAAGTTTCAGTGGGCGGAGAAGCGCCGAGAGAAGCGCCGAGTCCCAAGACAGGTGGGAGCGTTCAATTTTTGGGGCGATCCGTTTGTAAAATTGCGCGAGGGCTATGTGGGAAACAAAGCCGGCGAGGAGGATAAGGGGGAGGGGGATGAGCCACCCAAACTTTTCCATCATCGCTGCAAGATAACTTACTTCATTTCCCATCGCTCTTCCTGTAGGCTTAGCTCGCCTTATCCGCGGTGGCGAGCAGCTTTTTCAGCTCGCCACTTTCGTCAAGCTGCGTGACAATGTCGCAGCCCCCAATAAATTTTCCATCGATGTAGAGCTGGGGCAGGGTGGGCCAGTTGGAATACTCTTTGATCGCTGAGCGGATGTCGTCATCGTCGAGGACGTTGCGCGTTGCATATGCGACGCCATACGTATTGAGGATGTGAACGACTTGAGATGAAAAACCACAAGCGGGCATGAGCTTTGTGCCTTTCATGTAGAGAATCACTTTGTTCGCGGCGATCTCTTGCTCAATCTGTTGGTGTACGGAGGTCATGGCAATGCATTCTTTATTGTTGTTGAGAGCTCCATTGCTCTGGTGTATAAGTTTTAAGTTTAAATGCGTGAAGGGTGGAAGCGAAAAGAGGCGTTAAAGACTCCATCACAAGGCGATGTTGCTCGATGAGAGATTGACCTTCAAAAGAAGAAGAGATAACAACGCCTTCAAAATGTTTGTCATCACGGCTCGAAATGTGAATCGTCGCCCCTTTGAGAACCGCTTCGATATGTGCTTTAATAGCATCTGCTGTTGACATAGAAAAGACCCATGAAATGTCGACTTGAGAATCACGTTCGGTTTAGAAAACAAGTATAGCCAATAAAGAGGTAAAAGAGAAGCTTTTCTAGAGGGTTGTCTGAAATAGAACTTGATTCTATGATGAGGAGATGCAAAAAATAAAGGAAAATTTGTCATGTTGCAAACGATGATGCGCGTTGCCGTTACGGGAGGCGCTGGGCAAATTGCTTATAGCTTGCTGTTTCGCCTTGCAAGCGGCGCTGTTTGGGGCCCCGATCAACCTCTTGCCCTCCATATTTTAGAGGTGCCTCAAGGAGAAGCGGGTTTGCATGGCGTTGTGATGGAGCTCGAAGACTGTGGGTTTCCTGCACTGAAAGAGATCCGGATAGGGAGCGATCCCGAAGAAATTTTTGGCGATGTCGACCTCGCCTTGCTCATTGGCGCTAAACCGCGCGGGCCTGGGATGGAACGGAAAGATCTTTTGACTGAAAACGGACACATCTTTGCCGAGCAAGGCCGGGTGCTTAACCGCGTTGCCGCGCGCGATGTGAGAGTCCTTGTTGTTGGAAATCCGTGTAATACGAATTGTTTGATTGCCATGCACAATGCGCCCGACTTAAACCAGGCCCACTTTCACGCGATGACCCGTCTTGATCAACACCGCGCCCAGTTCCAACTGGCAAAGCGGGCGGGGGTGCCTATTTCAGCTGTAGAGCACGTGGCAATTTGGGGCAATCATTCGGCCACTCAAGTGCCCGACTTTGTCAATGCGCTCATCGAAGAAAAGCCGGCAGCTGACGTGATTCAAGATAGAGCATGGCTAGAAAGTGAGTTTTTTACGACGGTTCAAAAACGGGGAAGTGCGGTGATTGCCGCGCGCGGCAAATCTTCAGCAGCATCGGCGGCGCATGCGATCATTGAAAGTATCAAATCTCTGTACCAGCTCTCAGATGAAGCCGAGATCTTTTCATCGGGAATTCTTTCTGATGGCAATTCCTATGGGATTCAACAGGGGCTTGTCTTTTCCTTTCCTTGTCAGTGCGCGTCGACGGGAGAGGTAAAAAGTGTTTCAGAGTGGGAGTGGGATGATTTTTTGCGGCAAAAAATTGCCGCGACAGAAAAAGAGCTTATCGAAGAGCGCGAGGCTGTGAGTGCTTGGCTCAGGCGCACACCGGGGGGCGGCTAGAGCGAACAAGCGATGGCAATACCAAAACATGTGACCAAGAGGTGGAATGTGGGAGATGTGCTGTTTGAGATCACGAAAGATCAATTGGAAACAGGGCTACGCGGTTACCCAGTTGGTTACTGCACAACATCGGCGGTCGATCCGCAAAAAGGACTTGCTTATCGCGGCCGCTGGGTTTCTGAGCTAAGTCAGTGGGAGCCAGAACGCGTTTTGCACCTGCTCTATACGGGGAAAGAAGGAACGGCGCAAGATATTGCCCGCTTTTCCTCTGAGCTTAAAGAGCGCGCGCACTGTTCGCATGCCGTTGTCAAAGCGATTGAAAATTTGCCGCGCCAAGGGCACCCCATGAAGCTTTTTGCCGCTGCGTTGCTCATTTTAGGCATGTTTGAAGGGCAGGGAGATTACCGCGAAGATTGCCTTAGCATCCTGGCAAAAATTCCCCATCTTGTCGCATGTGTGATCAATGCTCACGGCGGTTTTGGCGAGACGCCGCCGCCTAATCCCGCTCTTGGCTACATGGAAAACTTTGCCGCGATGGTGCAAATTCCCTCGTGCGATCGAGCCGTTCTCGCCCCTGCGCTCCGCCTGTTTAATATTCTCCATTATGACCATGGTGGGGGAAACTTGTCGGCTTTTGTCGGCAAGTCGATCGCTTCGGGGTTAACCGATCTATACAATGCGTTATCGGGAGCACTGTGCGCTCTTGCTGGGCCACGCCACGGCAAAGCAAACCAAGATTGTTTGGCCTTTCTCCGCTCGACGTTAGACGAGCTGGGACCTCAGCCCGACGGCGAAGGTATGCGGCGCCTGATTGAAAAGCGGCTTGCCGCTAAAGAGCTCATTTTTGGCTTTGGCCATGCTGTTTTACGTGTCGAAGATCCGCGCGCAACGGTGCTTTATGCCTACGCAGTCAAGCACTTCCCCGACCACCCTTTGGTCAAAGGGGCGTTGCTCTTGCGCAAAGAGGCTCAGCACGTGCTCGCAAACAATCCGAAAGTAGCCAACCCCTATCCCAACGTCGATGCAATTTCAGGAACGGTCTTAGCCGCAGCGGGGTTTGATTACCCTGAATACTTCACTGTCTTGTTTGGGTTGGCGCGTGCCTGTGGCATTGCCATTCAAATCGTGTACGAGCGAACAGAGGCGCGCGAGGGAAAGGGAACGCCCATTGTTCGTCCCCGTTACCTTTATCGAGGGCGGCTTTGACCTACTAATTGATGTCAACCATATCGGCAGCATGACTGAACGTACTTGAGAAATTTTCCCAGATGCCCCCTAAAAGCGCACCAGCGACGGTGGCAACGATGAGACCAAGAGCGGTATATTTGGGCGTTTTATAGCAATCAAGAGCTGTGATTGCTGTTCCCGTTAAAGAAACCACAAGCATGATGCGATCTGTCCATGATGCTTTGTCTTTTTTAGCCCATAGCATACCGATAAGCATGAAGCTTTGCATCGCAATAGCTAGCCTGCCAGATGGGTGGGGGAGCTTTCTAGATTTTTTTATGGCGCTTGTCAGCCGATTTTGAGAAAAAATCATGAGAGCAGCCAAGGTCACTTTTTGGAACAGCAACCGCACCGTCGGGCTCAGCAGGCTCTTATCGTCGGGAAGTGAAGCTAATAATGGTAACTTTTCCTCTTTAGGGGAAGCAAACAAGCTGCCTACTTTGTCGATAAGTGGGGAAGAAAGACTGTGCAACGGGTCTTTCATGTCAGAAATAAGAGCAGTTGCGGGGAGCCAATATTGTAAAGAGCGTACACTAATCATAAAAGCCTCATCTGGGTTATACTCAATTCTTGTGCCAATGGGGAGATAGACCGATCATGATGCAAGAATCAGGGTGGTGGTGCCATCATGTCTTTTTTTCACCAGCTCTTTTGCCCGTGGAAAACAGGGAGCGCTGGCTTGGCAACTTTCCTGCTTCTTGAGCTCGAGATCGGCATCAAAACATCCTTGCAAAAAAAGATAACATAAAATTTTTTTTTATCCAATCAAGAGATCAAAAAAGCAGCCTCTACCCGTCGGCAAAAAAATAGACTTGCAAAAAAAGATAACATAAAAAAGGATTTTTATCCAATCAAGAGATCAAAAAAGCAGCCTCTACCCGTCGGCAAAAAAATAGACTTGAATCATGATCAGTAGAAGATAGAGGGGATATGTTGAAACGTCATGTTGCTATTGTGGGCGCCGGCTTTGCCGGCCTCGCGCTGTGTTACTACCTGCAGCGCGATTTTGATGTTAAGGTGACCCTTTTCGATGATCAGGGGGTAGGAAAAGGCGCATCGGGAATCGCTGCGGGTCTTGTCCACCCCTATCCCGGCAAAGAGATGCGGCTTTCGTGGAAAGGAGACGAGGCGATGGTAGCGACGCGCGAGTTGCTCGATGTGGCAAGCCATACGCTTGGAAGGTGTGTCTACCGCAGCGGTGTTTACCGCGCAGCGCTTACACCGAGGCAAACAGATGCCTTGCGCGCTATGGATGGACAAGGGCGGGCTCTTTTATCACGTGAATCACCTGCAATGAAGCAGCTCTGTTTAGATCAACCACGAGGCTACTTACCGCAGGCGCTGACTGTTGCGCCGCGCCTTTATCTTGAGGGGTTAAAAGAGGCATGCTGCGCTCTTGGAGCTCACCTTGCTCTTGAATCTGTAGGTTGGCGGGCACTCAGCAGCTTTGATGATGTTGTTATCGCCGCTGGAGCGAGGAGTCAAGAGTTTTTCCCTCGTGCGCCGTTGCCTTTACGGATCAATAAAGGGCAGCTCTTGGCGGTCGATCCGGCGCCACTTTCTTCGCAACACAAAAGTGTCATCGGCAACGGCTACCTCGCATATGATCCGACCTGGCCATGCGCTTATTTTGGATCGACCTATGAACACCATTTTACCACGCCAGCGCCCTCTTTTGCCACGGCTAAAGAGGTCATTTTGCCTCGGATAGAACACTTTCTTCGCGCGCCCAAGGCTTTTCAACTTCTCGATTGTGTTGCCGGTTTGCGCGCATCGCGCCAAACATGTTATCATCCACTTGTCGATCAGATGGGACGTGCAGCGTGGGTTTTTACTGGCCTTGGGTCGCGTGGGCTTCTTTACCACGCTTATTTAGGGCGCCTGTTAGCGCAAGCCATCGCCTGGCAGCGTCGAGCGGTATTGCCTTTAGAAGTGAGGCTCAAGTCATGAAAGCGAGTGTGGTGTTTTTAGGAACAGGGGGATCGCTAGGCGTTCCCGTTATTGGATGTTCGTGCGCAGTGTGCGCTTCGGCTACCCCTTTTAACCGTCGACTGCGCCCATCGGCTTTTTTAAAAATTGGGACCAAGCGCTTTGTGCTCGATGTCGGCCCTGATTTTCGCGAGCAAGCGCTGCGCTACCAGATCGACCGTCTAGATGGCGCTCTGTTTTCCCATGCTCATTACGATCACATTGGGGGGATTGACGAGCTGCGCATTTATGCTTTTCGCAACAAACGCCCGGTGCCATGCCTTGTTTCTAGCGCGACTTTAGAAGAGCTCAAAAAGCGCTATGACTACCTTCTTTCTACAGAGCACGCTCGAGCGGTCGTTCGGGAAAAGCTCAGCTTTCAGCTGCTCGAACACGAGAGGGGACGCACCCTTTTTGAAGAGGTAGAGATTGGCTATGTGAGTTACTTTCAACTCGGCATGAAAGTGACGGGGTTTCAAATTGGCACTTTTGCTTACCTAACCGATCTCCTCGATTATTCGACCACCCTGTTTGACGCGCTACAAACGATTGATGTCCTTGTCCTGAGTGGACGTCGGATGGAGCGGTCAATCGCTCACCTCTCGATTGATGAAGCGCTGGCCTTTGCCGCGCGCACCTCAGCGCGCACTGTTTACCTCACGCACCTTTCGCATGAAATTGACCACCGCGTTGAAAGTCACCGCTTGCCACAACATGTCCAGCTCGCCTATGACGGGTTGGAGATCCCTATCGAGTATCGCCCATGACAGAGCAAGAAAAGAGGCTCTACGTCGATGTTCGCTATGATATTAGCGCTTTGAAAACAGCGCTCCTCATCGGATGCTACGATCGGTCGCTTTCGCTCGACCTGTGTCGCCAACATCTCGATGAACTCGAAGCGCTTGCCACCACTTATGGGCTGCGGACGTTGTTCAAAGCGCCGTGTCCTTTGCGCTCGGTCCATCCTGCGACTTACCTCGGGAAGGGAAAAGTTGCTGAGCTTGCCGAGCTTGCCGCGCACCTTCAAGCTGATGTGATTCTTTTTGACGATGAAATCAGTCCGAATCAGCAGCGCGAGTTAGAAAAGCTTTTTTGCCGCCCGATCATCGACCGCACAGAGTTAATTTTAGAAATTTTTTCGCAGCATGCGCGGACAAAAGAGGCAAAACTCCAAATTGAACTCGCTCAGAGTCAGTATCAGCTACCCCGTCTCAAACGCCTTTGGACACATCTATCGCGCCAAAGCGCGGGCGGGAAAGGGTTTTTGAAAGGAGCGGGCGAGCGTCAAATTGAGATTGACCGTCGGCTCGTCCGTCGCCGGATTAGCCAGCTCCAAAAAGAGCTGAAAGAGGTGCGTGCTCACCGCGCTGTGCAACGCCAAGCGCGGTTGCGCTCAGAACTTCCGACTTTTTCTCTTGTCGGGTACACCAACGTTGGAAAATCGACCCTTCTTCACGCTTTAACTGAAGCCGATGTTTTGATTGAAAACAAACTTTTTGCAACGCTCGACACGAAAGCAAAAAAATATACCTTGCCAAACTCTCAAGAGATTGTCCTTGTCGATACAGTTGGGTTCATTCGGAAGCTACCCCATACATTGATAGAGGCCTTTCGCAGCACACTTGAAGAAGCGCGCTATACCGATATCTTAATCCACCTGATCGATGTCAACCACCCTTTAGCTATGGAGCATGCGGCCTCCACCTATGAGGTGCTGCGCACTTTAGAGATCGACGACAAGCCGATCATGACTGTTCTTAACAAAGTCGACCTTCTTGAAAGTCGCGCTGTGATCACTCGATTCAAACTCAAATACCCTTGTGTTGTCCCTTTGTCCGCGACAACGCGGACGGGGTTTTCCGAGTTGATTGAAGCAATGACTGGAGCCATCAGCTCGCTCCGTACTCGCCTTCAGTTGCGCATTCCCCAAAAAGAGTATGCCGTTGTTGCCAAGCTCATGGAGCAAGGCCACATTATCGCCCGTGACTATGAAGGCGCTGATATTTTGCTGGATGTCGAACTTCCAACCTCCCTTGCTGGCCCTTTCCGCATCTACACGCGGACGTAAAACTCGGGCCTCCTCCTTTTTTTCTGCAGCGCGCGCTAGGCAAAAAAAAGGCCCTTCCCCTTGCGGGGAAAGACCTATGGGAGATGAGAGAATAAAAACTCTCGTTTTGGTCAGTGCTTGTTAAGACTTACCACTTCCAGTTAATCTTAACTACGCCAGCATGCATGATCGGTTTCTGCTTGCCGATGCCGATTTGAGACTCGTAGTCGAGAGCGGCTGTAAAGTTTCCATTTGTGGCAA
This sequence comes from uncultured bacterium, assembly GCA_964437975.1. Lineage (GTDB taxonomy): Bacteria > Chlamydiota > Chlamydiia > Chlamydiales > Simkaniaceae > JBCCHO01. Next base: position 1,542 of record CAYTIT010000022.1, on the reverse strand, counting down.
CCTTAAGTCCACCACCTAGTGCGAGTTGGTTGACCATACCGGTGAACGTTTGGTAGTTGTATGTTGGCGTATTGGCCTTGTCGAGATAAGTGAGGCCAACTTGTTGAACAGCATACGTCCCTTTTTTCAGTGGCATGTAACCAACCCAGGCAGCATGAGCAGAAGGTGCAACAGAGCAAGTACCGAGGTCGAAAACCTTGATCAACTTAACAGCTACTTTTGGATTCAGGTAAGACCTAAAACCTGGAGTCACTTTTGCAGCAAACACGTCGGCAAGACTTTTTTCTTGAGACTTGGCGGCTTTTTTAGTTGCCTTCCCTTTTTTGGGGGTTGGTGCTTCTTTTGTGTGAGCTTTTTCTTCAAAATCCCTTTTTTCCCATGTATTTAGCCAATTTAAGCTTGCAGTAGGAACAAGGGCTAAATTGTGTTCACGCGAAAGGTAGATTTTGCTTCCTACAGATAGGCCAGCTAAAACATTCCAACTTCCGTTTTTGCTCTTGAGTTTCTCATCAACTGAAAATCCTGTCGTTTCTTCATGCTTTATTCGACGAGTGGCTGAATAAAGGCTTTTAGAAACATCAACCAAAGCGTTAATGAAGAGACGGTCACTGCCAAAGCGGGCAACTGGTCCGAGGTGGATGCCGTGCATAATCGCTTTGCCTTTGTTATTGTTAAATTTGAGGTTGGAGTAAAGGTAAGCTCCTTGCCATCCCAAGCTCAACATGTCATTTCCCCGAGTCGCTCCGAAGCTTGCTCCTGCTGTATAGACTTTAAAAGGAGAAAGACCTTCGCGTGCTGGTTGTTTATATAGGAATCCAAGGGGAGTCACCCAACACTGATTCCCACCCTCTTGAAGAAGATCAAGAGTCGCGTTGGCAAGAAAGGTTTGGTTACGCAGTTCAGCTTGACCTAGCGCAGCGTGTTGATCTACGACTCCAAGTTGGCTGAAAATGTCACTAGGCGACTTTTGGTTGAGGGCTTCGTTGACAAACGCGTTCAGCTTTTGATTTTTAGCCGGATCAAGTTGAGGATTCGAAACGAAAACCTCGACAGTTTTGCGGGTATTTGGAGCCAATTTGGCTAGCTCTTCTTTTGTGAAGGCTTGAGTGGTGGTCGTCTCATTTGCACTTTGGACATTTGCAGCAAAAGAAGTTGAAGCTGTTGCCAAACACAAAAGAGCGAGTAGATAACGCTTTTTCAGGTTAAACGAGAAAAGGCCCTTTAGGGTCTTTCTCACATTAAGTCCCATTATTTTTTGAGTCATATTCCTTTCCTTTTTCAAGAATAAAAGTTGTGCCGAGCGCTTTCAGAATTAGTTTTTTAAATTGAAACACATTTCCAATCGCGATCGATATAAATTTTTTGCTTTAGTTTTTGTTTATTGCTTTTCAAAATGGTAATTAGAAAACAACACGCGTAATAATACAATACTAAGTATCGATAAGTCAATAATCTAAGATTTTCAAGCAACAATTTTAAATAAATTAAAAAACAAAACAAAAAAATTTAATATCTAGAAATTGTTATTGTTTTTATCTGTTT
>CAYTIT010000021.1:0-12266 GCA_964437975.1 uncultured bacterium | reverse complement strand
CTAAAGCAACAGAAGCAACAGATTAAAATTGCGCCGAACTCAAAAGAATCTGAAATGATGGTTTTGGGGTCGATGCTGACCAAGCTTGCGAGTTTAAACATCGCAGCCGACTTACTAGAACCTGTTGATTTTTATTACAGCGAACACCAAATCGTTTTCGAAGTACTTAAAGATCTGTACAAAAAGGAAAAGCCTGCCGACATTCATCTCGTGGCAGAAGAGCTAAAGCGGCTTGAAAGGCTCGACGAAATCGGGGGCAATGCCTACCTGACAACGCTTGCTCAGTACGCGGGAACGGCGGCTTACATCGAAGAGTATGCAGAGCTCATTAAAGACAAGGCGACGTTGCGGCTCATGATTAGAGCGGCGCAGGAAATTGAAAAAGAAGCGCTCGAAGATCCCTCCTGCGTCGATGAAGCGCTCGATCAAGCGCAAGCTAAGTTTTTTGCTATCAGCCAACAAACCAATTTGGAAACGGGTGTGCCGGTCAAAGACTTACTGTCGGGGCTCAAGGCAGGTTCAGGGCTTCCTTATCTCAAAGAGCTCGAAACGCGACAAGAGACCTTTCTCGAGCACGGTGAAGAAGGGGGTGCTTCTACCGGCCTGCCTTCGGGATTTGTCGATCTCGATAAATTCATTAATGGCCTTGCCCCTTCGAACCTCATCATTTGCGCTGCGCGCCCGGCGATGGGGAAAACGGCGTTTGCCTTAAATATTGCTGAGCACGTTTGTTTCCACCAGCAAATTCCTGTTGGGATCTTTTCTCTTGAAATGAGCGCTGACCAGGTACTCAATAGAATGATTTGCTCTCAATCAGAGGTCGAATCTAAGAAAATCCTCACGGGTTCATTAACAGGAGTTGAGTATCAACGCGTTGTTGAAACAATTAATCGGATGCAAAACGAAACGATGATCATCGACGATCAACCTGGACTCAGAGTGACCGATGTGCGCGCCCGTGCCCGGCGGATGAAAGAGATCCACAACGTCGACCTTATTGTCATTGATTATCTTCAACTGCTATCTGGCTCTAACTCGGGGGCAGAAAACCGGCAGCAGGAAATTTCTGAAATTTCGCGGATGTTAAAAAATCTCGCGCGTGAACTGAATGTTCCGGTTCTATGTTTGTGTCAATTATCGCGCAAAGTAGAAGAGCGCACAGGGCACAGGCCGATGATGAGCGATTTACGCGAATCGGGAGCGATTGAGCAAGATGCAGATGTTGTGATGTTTCTTCTTCGGCAAGAATATTATGACGAGAACGCCGTACATGGATTAGGAGAGGTCATTATTGGGAAAAATCGCCACGGAGCAACGGGGAGTGTCAAAGTGAGCTACCGCAAGGAATTTGCGCGGTTTTGTAACTACACCGAAGCAACGGCAACGCAAGAAGATACTCATGAAAGGAATTTCGCACGCTTTTCCCGTTGAAAAAGCGCGATTGGCTCACCAATTTAAAGTTAAAATAGAGGGGATTGAGATCAAAGCGTTTTTTGTGTATGATTCCCTGAAGGCTTGTGTATGTCAAGCTAAAGCACAAACTAGAACGCTCGCTACCAGGTAGACCGATAGTGGTTCAAGAATCGGAATCAACACCGATGATGAAAAAAAAAGCGGGCAGCGCGGACTTTCCTATGAAACCTTGGTTGAAAATTCTTATCGGATTGCTTTCAGGAGCGATTGTAGGGCTGCTCCTAAATCGCTATGAAGACATTCTCTATTTTTTTGGAGGAGGGGCTAAGCTCATGAGCATGGCACCTCGCCTTTCAGAGGTTTTAGACCTTGCGGGCAAAGCGTTTATCAAGTTGTTAAAGATGATTGTAGGACTCATCGTCTTTTCTTCGCTTGTGACGGGGATGTGCCATATCAGCGATCCAAAAAAACTCGGTCGAATCGGGCTAAAAACACTCCTTTTTTATGCGTTGACAACCCTTGTTGCCATCAGCATTGGACTCACGATGGTCTATACGATTCAACCAGGCAAAGCACTCGGCTTAGCTTTGCCTGTCGAGACGGCAGGGAAGCCGCCGTTAAGTTTATTAGATTTTGCATTTTCTATTGTCCCTTCAAACCCCTTTGCTGCTTTTAGCGATGGAAATATTTTGCAGATTATTGTTTTTGGGGTGTTTTTCGCTTTAGCTATTCAATTTAGCGGTGAAAAGGGCAAGATCGTCCTCTCTTTTATCGAGTCGCTCGGAGAGGTGATGGGGAAATTAACCCACCTTGTGATGAAATTCGCTCCTTACGGCGTGTTTGCGCTGATTGCAACGGCAGTGGGTGAAATTGGCTATAAAGTGCTTGTTCCCCTTTTATGGGCCATTGTCGCCATTTTCTGTGCCTGTTTAGTCCAAGTTGCCATCGTCTTTACCCTTATCTTGAAAACCCTCGCTAGGGTGAGAGTAGGCCCTTTCTTCAAGGGAATTAAAGATGCGATCATCGTCGCCTTCACGACGAGCAGCAGTTCGGCAACCTTGCCTATTTCACTCGAATGCGCGCGCAACCATTTAGGCATATCCTCTGACATTTCGGGGTTTGTCCTCTCGTTGGGCTCGACGATTAATATGAATGGGACAGCGATTGGCCAAGCGATTTTAGCGATTTTCATTGCTCAGGCTTATGGGGTAGAGGTTTCCGCTGTTGGGCTTTTTATTCTCACTGTGACGACGTTGGTATCTGCTGTTGGAACAGCGGGGATTCCAGGAAGTGGGCTGATTATGCTGTCGATTGTCCTTGGCGCGATGGGGCTGCCGGCAGAAGCTGGAATTGCCCTGGTAGCTGGAATGGATCGCGTGCGCGATATGATGGCGACAATTGTCAACATTACAGGCGACGCTGTTGCGGCAGTTTATGTCGCTAAAAGTGAAAACCAAATGGATGAGGCCCAGTATAATCGGGTCACATGGGCTGAGTAAGGTGTTTGTAGAACCTATCTGGACATGAAATTTTCAGGCGAGCAAGTGGAAGAGAAAATACGACAAGCGGCATTGCAAGCGCAAGCCGCAGTAGCGCGCCTTGCAACCGAAGAAAGCGTCCGTTTTATCGCAGCAGCAGCAGAGCGGATTATCGCGTGCTACCAAAGGCAGAACAAACTCCTCATTGCTGGAAATGGGGGAAGCCTTTGTGATGCTATGCACTTTGCCGAAGAGATGACGGGGTTTTTCCGCCGTAAGCGTCCCGCCCTTGCGGCCCTTGCGCCAGGAGATCCAGGGCATTTAACCTGTGTCGGCAATGATGTCGGATTTGAAGAGGTTTTTTCCCGTTTTGTCGAGGCGCATGGGAAAGAACAAGATATTCTCATCGTTTTAACAACGAGTGGACAATCGGAAAATCTGGTTCGTGCTGTCGAAATGGCAAAGAAAAAACAATTGGAAACAGTGGCTTTTTTAGGAAAAACAGGTGGAAAATTGCGCGGCATGTGCCACCTAGAGTGGATTGTCGATGGCTTTCCCTTTTCCGACCGCATTCAAGAAGCTCATATGGCGGCGATTCATATTTTGATTGAGCAAGTCGAAGAGGCCCTTTTTTTTCACAACGAGCCAACTCAAGCGATGGCCGAGGCTTTGTAAAGATGTATCTCGAAACCTATATTACAGATGTGATTGAAGGAAAGCGGAAAGCTGCTTGCGTAAAAGGCATTTTATACGTCTTGAGTTGTATCATGAAGCTCGGCGTGAAGATGCGTCATTTTGCGTTCGATTGTGCACTAGTGAAAGAGAAAAAAGTGAGCGTTCCTGTGGTAAGTATTGGCAATATTGTCGCCGGTGGAACGGGAAAGACAGCGCTCATTGAAAAGCTTGGTAAAGAGCTTGCTGCAAAGGGAAAGCTCGCTATTTTATCGCGCGGATACCGGGGAAAGTTAGAGAATAAAACAGCCGAGTTGCATTTGTTAGACCCTTCTTTTATCACACCTAAATCGTGTGGCGATGAACCCTATCTCTTACTAAAGGCTCTCCCGCATGCAGCCCTTTTTGTCGGGAAGAATCGGGTGGCCAATGCCGAACGCGCCGCTTATCAATCGACAGACTTAATTTTGCTCGACGACGGAATGCAGTATAGAAAATTACACCGTGACCTTGAAATTGTGATGGTCAATGCTGCAAACCTCTATGGTAAGGGGTTTTTCTTGCCGCGCGGCTATTTGCGCGACTTTCCTGAAAGGCTAGAGCGCGCCGACTATCTTTTTGCTCATGGCCTTACCGACGTCGATCACTATCATAGCGTCAAAAAAGAGCTTGCGCGGTATACTGCAGCTCCGCTCATTGGAACGAGGATGGAGCCTAAGAAAGTCGAACTCTCTTCCAAAGAAGAGTGGCTTACTTTAGAAGGAAAGAAAGTCGGTGTTTTTTGTGGCCTCGGCAATCCAGAGACTTTTGTCGGCACAGTGCGTCGCTTTGGCGCAGAGGTAGTAGAGTGTTGGACTTTGCCTGATCACATCGAGCCCAAAATAGAGGCCTTAGATCGGTTTGCGTTACTTTGTAGAGAAAAGCAGTGTGACCTCATTTTGTGCTCTGAAAAGGATTGGGTTAAAATTAAGAGCTCACTTCCCTCGCTAGCCCTTCCTATTGGGTGGTTGAAAGCGAAAATGGAAGTGATTGTTGGACAAAAAATTTACAGCCAGCTTATTCAAGAGCTCGAAAGTTATTTACAACAGCATAAGGAAGCTATGTGAAACCCTGGATCAAGATTCTTATAGGCCTTGTATTGGGGATTCTCGCAGGGCTCATTATTGGACATAAAGTTGACCTTCTCGAGCGGATTGGGCGCGCTTTTATCGACTTGCTCAAAATGCTTGTCGGTCTCATTATTTTTTCCTCGTTAGTGGTCGGAATGTGTCACATTAGCGATCCCAAAAAATTGGGGCGTATTGGTATTCGAACCTTAATGTACTATCTGTGCACGACGGTGATCGCTATTGGCTTTGGCGTCTTGCTCTCGTTTATTTTGCGCCCTGGCGATGGATTAGATTTGCAGCTTTTGCAAAATGGACAAACAAAACCAACGTCGGGGATCGTCGACTTTTTATTTGCTATGATCCCGTCAAACCCCTTTGCCTCTTTTGCCGAAGGTAATGTCTTGCAAATCATCGTTTTTGCGATTTTTTTTGCTTTTGCCATCAACTTGGCAGGAGAAAGAGCCAAGCCGATTCTAGGGTTTTTAGAGTCGCTAAGCGAAGTCATGTATGCGTTGAGCCATCTTGTCATGAAAATGACCCCTTATGGTGTGTTCGCCTTAATTGCAACCGCAGTCAGCTCGATTGGACTGAAAGTCGTCTACCCATTACTTAAATACCTCTTGTGTAACTACATTGCTTTTGGCTTGCAAATCATCCTTGTCCTTTGCATGAGCCTTAAATATTTAGCGCGTGTCCAAGTTGCCCCCTTTTTTAAGGGGATGAAAGATGCCCTTGTCGTCGCGTTTACGACGAGCAGCAGTTCGGCGACACTTCCCGTCTCGTTAGAATGCGCTCGTAAACACCTTGGCATCTCAACAGATATTTCGGGCTTTGTGTTGTCTCTTGGATCGACAATCAATATGAATGGGGCTTCTATTGGTCAAGCCGTTTCAGCGATCTTTATCGCCCAAGCTTACGGCATTGAGATGACAGTTGTTAAGATTGCGATCTTGGTGATTGTAGCGCTCCTTTCCGCTATAGGAGCTGCGGGCGTTCCTGGGACGGGCATTATTATGCTATCGATTGTGCTCAATGCAATGGGACTGCCTTTAGAGGGAATTACGTTAGTGGCCGGAGTTGATCGGTTGCGAGAAATGGGGTCTGCGACGGTGAATATTATGGGAGATGCCGCCGCGGCTGTTTTTGTGGCCAAGAAAGAAAAGCAAATCGATGAAAAAAAATACCATGCAGCAACATGGATAGAGTGATGGAAGAAGAGATTGAGATCAAACTCCCTAAACTAGGGGAAAGTATTGTCCAGGCAACAGTCGTTCAGTGGTTTAAACAAGTAGGTGAGGTCGTCGCCCTCGACGAACCTTTGCTCGAGGTTTCGACTGACAAGGTCAACAGTGAAATTCCATCGCCTGTTGCGGGAAAAGTCAAAGCTATTTTAGCCGAGCCCGATGCTCAGATTGATGTGGGAGCTCCCCTCGCTGTTATTGTCGCCACTGACGCAGGCGCTTTGTCGGGTACTTCAGCAGCGGCAGCACCTGTCCACACATGCCAGAAAGAGACGGCATCTGCGCCAACGAAAAAAGGGGTCTTTTCGCCTGTTGTTCTTAGGTTAGCAAAAGCAAAAGGGGTCGATTTAAGTGAATTAGAAAAAATCCCCGCAACAGGGGCTGGCGGGCGGCTATCAAAACGGGATTTAGAGGCTTATCTAGCAACAACAGCAAGTGAGCAAAGCACACCGGAAAAGAGTCAAGAAACAGCGACCTCAGACCAAGTCGAGCGGATGAAGCTTTCCCCTTTGCGCAAAATGATCGCTGAGAAATTAACCCGTTCATTCTATGAAGCGCCACATGCGACACTCGTCAATGAAGTCGATATGACGCGCATTGTCCGGTTTATTGCGCAGCATAAAGAGCAGTTTTTGCGCGATCACGGCTACAAACTCTCTGTCACGAGTTTTATCGCGCAAGGTATCGCGCGTGCAGTGCAAGAGTACCCATTCATTAATGCCTCACTTGAAGAGGATATGATTGTCGTTAAAAGGTTTGTTCACCTCGGTATTGCTGTGAGTGTTGAAAATGGCATCTTAGTTCCGGTCATTCAAAACTGTCATCGCCTAGCGGTGCCGGAAATCGCTAAAGAGGTGGCGCAGCTTTCAGAACAGGCGCGTCGCGGCGAGCTCACGCCGAATCATGTCGGGATGGGGACATTAACAATGACAAACTTTGGTATGTCGGGAACCTTGATTGGCATTCCGATCATTCACTATCCAGAAGTTGCTATTGTGGGTGTCGGAGCCATTCAAAAAAAGGTAGTCGTTTCTGATGAAGATCAGATGGCGATTCGATCGATGATGCACCTCTCACTGACATTTGACCACCGTGTCATCGATGGCATTTACGGGTGCAACTTTCTAGCAGCTGTCAAAGCAGAGCTTGAAAAACCGCCTCTGTTTTAAGACCAACAATGTCAGAGGACAAAAACATAGCACAGAATTCCCAAGATATAGCCGACTAGAACGGGCAGGCTCATTTTCTTGAGGTAAGAAACAAAATCGACTTTTTCAAGGCCCATGAGGGCGACGCCAGCAGACGAGCCCATCACAAGGATACTACCGCCTGTGCCAGCAGCATAAGCGATCATCAGCCACAGCGGAGAGTCTGGTGGTTGCACATTTAAGTCGTACATGCCCATCGTCGCTGCGACAAGTGGTACGTTGTCGATAATCGCCGACACAATGCCGATGATTGTCGCAATGAAAGCCTCATTGCCGACATATTGGTCTAACCAGTCGGCAGAAGCGCTAAGCAAACCAGTTGTTTCCACGGCATTAATTGTGAGCAAGATTCCGAGGAAAAAAAGGATGCTTGAGACGTCAATCTTAGTTAGAATATAGGGAACGCGCAGATGTTTGCGGAACTCGTGCTTATGGTGCATGATATCGGTAATAAGCCACATGATAGAAAGAGATGCGAGCATGCCCATAAAGGGCGGCATCCCCGTTAACCATTTAAAAATCGGGACAAAAAGGAAAAGGACGATCCCGATAAAAAAGACGGTATGGGCCCCCGGCTCCAAAGGTTCATCGCGGAAATCAACCTCTGATTTAGGAAACTTTCCCTTAAGTATCGCTGTATAAAAGCCCAGAGGAACGAGAAGCGAGATCAAGCTGGGGAGAAAAATCTCTTTGATCACACTCATGGTTGTCACTTGGCCGCCAATCCAGAGCATCGTCGTGGTGACATCGCCAATCGGCGTCCATGCACCGCCAGCATTAGCTGCGACAATGACCATACACGAATAGATAAAACGCTCATTGCGGTGGGGAATGAGTTTGCGCAAAATCGAAATCATGAGAATCGTCGTTGTCAAGTTGTCGAGGATAGCCGAGAGGAAAAAAGAGATAAGCGAGATGATCCACAACATTTTTCGCTTCGAGCGCGTGTGCAGGTAGCAAATAAAGGTATTAAATCCCTTGTGAGAGTCAATCAGCTCAACAAGAGTCATTGCGCCGAGAAGGAAAAAAAGAATTTCCGAGACTTTGCTTAAATTTTCGCCGAGAAGGCTCAAACTCGCTTTAGTCGGTTGGCCGTCAAAGACAAAGTAAATGACCCAGCAAATAGCGGCGATAAAAAGGGCGATAGCTGCTTTATTTACGCGAATGCGAAACTCAAAGATAATAGCGGCATAGCCTAAAACGAAGATGGCAATGAGAACATCGTGAGGTAGAGTGAATAACTCCATTTTTGGTTGCCCGGTTTAAGAAGTCGCCCTTGCGCATGATCAAGCTTTGGCTTATTGGTGGCAAACAAAACAACATCACATTGCCACCGAGCCCAAGCAGCTCTATTTAAGACACAGTTTACCGTTTTGCCTGAATAAAGTCATCTCCAAATCAACGTACCAACGAGGAATGAGGAGGACATCCTCTCCTGTTTCTACCGATCACAACTCAAGAAGCGGGTTGTTGCCTGTGCTATCATCCCCCTCTTGGTTACCGACTCCGACTTTTAAGCGCTGATCGGGAGACATCCAGGCAAAGATATCTCTTCTTGAAAAATGGGGGATATTTTAAATTAAATTTTTTGAAAGGGCTCATTGTAAAAAGAGTGGTTTCTGAAAAAACTGGCGCTTTGATGGTTACCTTATCTTCTACAATTTCATCTGCATGTAAGCGCAAAGCGCTATTTAGAGGCTCGGCGTTTGCTGGAGTCGGGTTCCTTCTTTTAGGAACAACGGGTGTTTATGGAACAGTTAGCTTGTTACAAAGTTGGGGGGTGTGGATTTTTGGGTTATCGATAGGCGCGATTGCTTTGGGACTCCTTCCTTATCGCCGGTTGTGCCAGCTTGAAACATGTCCCCACCGCATCACAATTGAGCCTGAGATATGGACAGTGGTTATCCCCAAAAAAACAGTCCGTTTTTCTCCGAAAGCGATTCAGGCTGTTCGGTATGTCGAAGCGAAAAGGCTTTATGGCATTACACTGACCTTCCATTCCGGGCAATCCGACCTATTTCTCCCTTTTTTTAGCCGCGAAGCCTATGAGCAGCTAACAGCCCAGTTATACCGCTCGTGATTCAAGAAGCAGGTTGTTGTTTGCCGGCTGCATCGCCGATAAATAACCCAATTGGGTAAACGACTCAGCAGATCCCCGCTTGGACGATATCGTGCATCCGAATCAGGCCGATAAGGAGGTTATTTTCTACAACGGGGATAACGGAAACCCAGCGTTGATCGACTTCTTGCATGCGGCTTAAAGCAATCGAGGCTCGTTCTTGTTTTGTCGTAACAATGCAATGGCGCGTCATCAGTTCTTCCATCGTTTTGTGTAAGGCTGTCGTTGTATGACTTTGCAGCGTGCGCCTTAAATCCCCGTCTGTAAAAATGCCTTGAAGGTGCTTATTTTCATCAACGACGACAAGGCATCCGCACCTTTTGGCAGAAAGTTCAACGAGAACTTGGTGCAGCTCATCTTGCGGGCGGCAAAGGGGAAGTTGGGGCTCTTGGATCATAAGATCTTCCACCTTTAAGGCGATTTTTTTACCAAGAGAACCCGCAGGATGGTTCGAGGCATAGTCATCGAGGCTAAAGCCTTTAGCTTGCATCAAAGCAACAGAAAGGACATCGCCAAAGATCAACTGAATCGCTGTCGAAGTTGTTGGAGCCAGGTCAAACGGGCAGAGCTCTTTTTGGAAAGGGAGTGTGACGCTTAAGTCACATGCCTGAGCGAGTTTCGATGAGGAATTTAATACCCAGGCCACGGTTTGTGCTCCTCGATCGCGAATATAAGGAATAAGGTGGAGAAGTTCTTCAGTTTCGCCGCTTTTACTGAGTAAAACGACGACATCTTGCTCTGATACGATGCCAATATCGCCATGGAGGGCATTAGAAGGGGGCAAGAAGACAGCCTTCGTTCCTGTTGAGAGCATCGTCAGCGCGAGTTTTTCGGCAATAATGCCACTTTTCCCCACGCCGGTGAAAATAAGCATGCCGCGACATTGAAGGAACAGGTCGACGACTCGGCTCACTTGCGCTAAGTCGATCGCGCGAAAAAAAAGATCTAAATTTTTTTGATATTCCCGAAAAAGAGGGCCGAGTGTTGTTGTATCTATCATCTTACTTTAAGGGGGAGAAATTAGGGGCTAAGTTTGTGTGGAAAGTGGAGCGATACCGAGCGCGGTTCAAGAAGCGGGAACTTGGACCAAGCCCGTGTTTCCAAGCGCGTAGTGGCGAAAGAGCCCATAGCCGTAGGAAATAGTGGCTGTAGACCGAGCGCGATCTAGGCATCGGGTTGTTGCCTGTGCCATCATGGTCCCCACGATCTCCTACGGCTATAGGCTGCACCGTCGATAAAAAACTTGGAGCGCTGGCTGTGGCCACATTTCCGCTTGTTAAGTCGCGCTCGGCAGAGCAACAACCCGCTTGTTGAATCGCGCTCGGCATAAAGATAAAAAAATCAACTTTCAAGAGTAGAACCTAAGGGTAGACGCCGATAAATTTAGAGTTGACAAAAGGCTATACTTAGATGATATAAGGATAAAACTAATCTGACAAGGAGATCGAGTGTGGGAGACAAAATCCCTATTACGGTTGCCCGTGGAGACGGCATTGGCCCTGAAATTATGGAAGCAACGCTGCGCGTCCTGAAGGCGGCCGAAGCTCCTTTAGAAGTACGCGAAGTTGAAATTGGTGAAAAGGTGTACCTCGCTGGCCATTCTACGGGGATTGAAGCGTCAACTTGGGAAGCGATCCGCAAGTCGCAAGCCTTTCTCAAGGCACCGATTACCACGCCGCAAGGGGGGGGATTTAAGAGCTTAAATGTCACAGTCCGTACGACTCTCGGTTTATATGCCAATGTCCGCCCGTGCGTATCTTATCACCCTTTGATCGCGACAAAGCACCCCAATATGGATGTCGTCATTATCCGGGAAAACGAAGAAGACCTCTATTCGGGAATCGAGTACCGTCAATCGCCCGAAGTGTGTGAGTCGATTAAAATCATTTCTCACCCTGGGTCGGAAAAAATTATTCGTTATGCGTTTGAATATGCCGTCGCTCATCACCGTAAAAAAGTGACTTGCTTCATCAAAGACAACATCATGAAGCTCTCAGATGGGCTGTTTCACGAAGTTTTCAAGTCGGTCGCCGCCGAGTACCCAACCATCATCAGCGATCATTGGATTGTCGATATTGGGGCGGCGAAGCTCGCCGATACGCCGCAACTTTTTGATGTTATTGTCATGCCGAATCTCTATGGGGATATTCTATCTGATGTGGGAGCGCAAATTGCAGGATCAGTTGGGCTTGTTGGTTCAGCAAACATCGGCGACCATGGGGCAATGTTTGAGGCGATTCACGGTTCAGCGCCGCGAAGAGCAGGACAAAACCTCGCCAACCCTTCAGGTCTGATGTTAGCTTCGGTTTTACTGCTTCTCCATGTCAAACAACCGGCAGTTGCAGCTACTATCCAAAACGCCTGGCTAAAAACCATCGAAGATGGTGTCCATACCTACGATATCTATAATGAAAAAGTCAGCCGTGAAAAAGTAGGAACACAAGAATTTGGCCAAGCCGTTTGCGATCGGCTAGGACAAAAACCTTCTTCGCTCACACCCGTTTCTTACGCTCAATCGAAAAACACCGAGCGTAAAAGCTATGTCCGTAAAACACTGCAAACTGTACGCGAGCTCGTTGGAGTTGACGTTTATGTGTATGCGCCTGAAACAGCAGAAGCGATTGAAAAGAAAGCGCTTTCTTTTTCCCCGCCCGAGCCTTTTAAGCTGTCGTTGATCACCAATCGAGGAGCGCGCACGTACCCTGACGGATTAGCCGAGACTTTTTGCATTGATCAGTGGAGGTTGCGGTTTACTTGCCAAGACAACCAGTGCACATTAGCTGGGATCGTGCAACTTTTAGATCAACTCGTCGCTGCTGATTTTGATCTCATCAAGACCGAACATCTTTATCATTTTGATGGCAATCCGGGGTTTTCATCGCCTAAAGGCTGAGCCTGCCTATGGATACATCAGGGGGCTTTAAGAACAAACAGACTGTCGCTCTAGAGCTCTTGGATCAGAGATTTCTTTCTTTTTTACCAAAAAGCAAAAAAGAAAGCCCCTCGCTTTAGCCATGGGGATGAAT